>DAOUPR010000202.1 GCA_030626065.1 Clostridium sp.
ATTTCAAAGCTGGACGAAGCTAAAACCCGAAACTATGTTAATAAATTAAAAGACATATATCGTATTCCAATAATATTGTTTTACTTTAAAGATCTATCCTATATGGATATCTGTGAAATTACAAATGTACCTATTGGTACTGTTAAATCCAGACTTAATATGGCGAAAGTAAAATTAAAGAAAATGATGGAGGAGGAGGAGGATGGACAATAATGAATTTGAGAAAACCTTAAGAGTGGCTATTGCTATGGAAGACGTTCCTGATTTGAGTTTAATGACAGAAACTAGAGAAAAAGTTTATATGAAAAAAGAAGAAAAACAGGAAAGAATAATAGTTTTGTACATGGTTACTTTAATTTCAATATTAATAAGTTTGGAGATTTTTGCTTGCTTATATGTATTTAAAATCAATATTCTTCTCGGCGGTATGATATGTTTAACTCTTATATCTTTTGTTGCTTTAGTGGCATTTATAGTATATTGCTATAAAAATTCAATTATAAAATATTTAGAGAACTGCTAGTACAGAGTTTCCAACGTGAAGTTTTTTTAGACTTGTTCCAAAAGCTATACGAATCAGCTAGTTTTGGACATGTATATATAGTTGAACTGGAAACCCTAGAGGGTATCTACTGTGAAACTTTATAGACAAATTAGGAGGTAAAAAAATGTACAGTTTATTTATGATTTTTCCGTTTTTAATAGTAGTATTAATTCTTTCTTTGCTTATAGCAATTGGGGTTTTTGTATATAGAGATGCGAAAGAACACAATATGGACCCTGTTGTCTGGACTTTGATTGCAGTATTGGTGCCAAATCTTATTGGATTTATTATTTATCTAGTTGTTAGATCAAATAAAAAGGATACACTTAAATGCCCTAGTTGTCATCAAGCTATAAATGAAGATTATGTAAAATGTCCTCATTGTGGGGTTAGGCTTAAAGGAACTTGTTCTAATTGTGGTAAACCAATTAATCCTGAGTGGAATAGTTGTCCTTATTGTTCTCACGATATTGATGAAGAAACCATTAATTTGAATAAAGGAACTATTGACGGTTCAGAAAATCACGATGAGAATAAAACTTTCACTTATAATGATGGTAGTTACAATAAAGAAGATAATAAAAAGAAAGGTAATAAGGGTTTGAAAATTATAATTGGTATATTTATAGCGCTTATCATATTTATTTTTATAACGGCTATTGTCGGTTTTGTAGGGTTTAACACTGTGACATCTACGGGCATTTCAAATGTTTCAGTTATGGAAACATCTTCAGAAACTCCAGTTATAGTTAGTGAAATTTTAGGTAAAGGATCTAAGTCGACTATGAAAAGTAAGTATAAATATTGGAATGGGGTTGAACAAAAGAGGGTAGATGTTAAAGCAGGAGAAACTGTAGAAATTCGTTATTCATCTAAAGTTGAAGATGGTGACCTTGAAATAAAGTTATATGATGAGCATAGTAAATTTGTTGAAGAATTTCCAACGAATGATGACGGAGAATATAGTTATACAGCAGATGGTACAGGAAAAATTGTAGTTAGGGTGAATGGACACGGAACTAAGGGAGAATATGCTATTGAAACAGAGATTGTAGAGTAGGGCTGATTTGAGCTCTACTCTTTTTTAGTGCATAGGGAAGTTCTTTTTTTCTATGCAATAAAAAATGAAGGGGTGCAGGGGTATTTCCTGTTTCTTTAAGTAAGGTGCTCAGACACGAAGTGTCGTCGAAGGAAACCTAAGGTTTCATAGCGAAGCAGCTTTGCTGTATTTTTGTGTAAAAAATACATAAAAACATGTAAAAAAATGACAAAATAATTCCGTTATTTACAAATTCATGATATAATAATAATAATTTAAAATTTGAAATATACAAAAGAGAGGTGAATTTATGAAAAAAATGAGTAAATATATAGGTGGGTTTTTTCTTGCATTATGTTCTTTGATAGTCATAACAGGAGCTGCATCTATGTTTGGAATAGGTATAGAAGATATGCCTGAATCTATTAAAAAACAAAGGTAAATCATTTGATTTTTATAACTACTTAAATTTGATGAGGGGAAATTAAAAAAATGTTATTTACAATATTAGATGTATTTACAACGTTATATCAATCGGTGTTATTTGTGTGGATTTGCCAAGAAACAGTACCTAAAAATAGAAAATTATTAAAAACAAAGAGATTTTTGTTTTTTATAGTTTTGGTCGTAGATATATTAGTATTTACTCATATAGATTTGCCAATCCTTTCAGCTAATTTACTGATGATAATAAGTGTATTAATCATTAGTATGTTTTTTTATCCCAAAGCAATAATTAATGTTGCGTTAGGAATTACTACAATGGATTCTTTGTTTGTAATAATTTCTATAATACTAATATCAATTTATAAAAATATTACGCCTTATTTAAATACAGAATTAAGTGCTGATGTACAAATGTTATTATTTCTTTTTATTCCTGTATGGTTATTATATTTTGTTATAATATTATTTAGAAAATATTTATTTAATGGTATTTTATATTTAAGGCAATATAGTAATCTAACAATTACTTTGGGTTTATGTAATGTTGGAATAATCCTTTTAGATACATATAGAGTTAACATACAATTTCAAGGTTTAGGAGTTGTAGTTCAAGCATTATTATATTGTATAGCATTTTTGACATTTATATTTTCTTTGATATATTTCTCGAAAATAAATAATAAATCTAAAGAAATTGAATTACTTAATGATTCATTAAATGAAAAAATACTAGAACTTAGAAAGATAAAACATGATTATGGAAGTGAAATTAGTAGCCTTTACGGGCTTTATAAATTGGAGGAAATGGATAAACTAGAGGAACTTTTTAAGTCGATTATTGGAAGAAATCAATCTTTTAATATAGGCGTTAATGTTGAAATAAAAGCTAGTGCTTTAGTGCAAACAATTTTTAATGAACTAATTCCTAAGGGAATTGATTTAATTGTTTCGGATGATGGTAATTATGATGATATAGTAATTTCAGATAATCAGCTATTAAAAATTATTTCAAATATTATTAGGAATTCAGTGGATGCATTAGAAAACATCAAACAACCTATAATAAAATTTAATAGTTATGATGGATATAATAATGTTAATATTATTATTATAAATAACGGACCTAAAATACCTGATGAAATCAAAAATAAAATTTTTGATGCAGGCTTTTCAACAAAAAAAACTAGTAAAGAGTATCGAGGATATGGACTTAGTATAATTAAGGATATACTCTCACAGAATAATGGGAAAATCAGTATACGAAGTGATGAAAAATGGACAAGGTTTATTATACAAATTCCTAAAAAAATTATTTAATTAATCTTTTCCAGGATGTGATTTTTATGCGTAAATTAATTAAAAGAATTGCTCATTTTATTTCTTTAACTAATGATTATTCAAGTGAACAAGAAGAACAAATTGAATACTCAATGAGGATTTTTATTTTTGAAACTTTAAAAATAATATTATTAATTGTATTTTTCAGCCTTTTTCAGCTAACCTATGAATCTATTGTTGTCATTTTAGTTATGAGTACCACCAAGCCATTTATAGGTGGTTATCATGAAAATACGCAGATAAAATGTTTTATCGCTACACTTTTAATAGTATCAAGTATTATTTATTTAAGCTTTAATAGTACACTTAGTAATTTTTCAGTAATAGTTATAAGTGGAATCTGCCTTTTTTCTATATGGCATAGAATACCTATTGTAAATCCGGAAATGGCTATAACTAAAGAAAAACTTTTAGAAAGAAATAGAATTATTGGTTTTATAATTAGTCTAGTATATGCACTTATTTCTATATTTTTGATAAATTATAGTCTTATTTCAAATTTGATTATTTGGACGTTAGTTTTTCAGTGTTTGCTTCTTTTTAATAAAAGAACTAAGAGGTCAAAGCACAAGCAAGTATATTAAAAAAAATAAAAACGATTTATTTAATTTAGTCACTAGGGCTCGGAAGCGCATAAGGCTTAAATTTGAATAAATCGTTTTTATTGGCACTACAAATTTAATGCAATTATAATCCATTAAATGGGAAATGTCAAATTTTATTTAATTATTAAAAAGAAGCAAGTCTTTCATTCATATCTGACAAACGCTCATCCATATGAGCTAATATTGTGTCAAGAGCATTTTGAACGGCATTGGCATCTTCAGTTTCTATAGCTGATTGTAGTTCATCCCAAGCATCTACAGGCCTTTCTGAACTTTCGGGAGTAGATTTTCTAGTGTCATGACCTTTTCTACCTATTTTATCACCTAGAGATTCTCTCATTTCTTCGCGAGTAATTTCTCCACTTTCAACTTTTTCTCTAAGAGTATCCATTTCTTCACGGAAAGCATCTCTTGCATCTGTCAATTCTGTTTGTGTTGTTTCAATTTCGTTACTAGCACCTGGAACAAGCTTATCAGCACTTTCTAAAATGGCTGTTTCAGCTTCTTGTCTTTCGAGTCTTTCAGTTTGTCTTTCAAGTCTTTGAGTTTCTCTTTCCTCACTGCTCATTCTGGTACCTTTGCCGCTTCTTCCTCCAAAAATACCTCTAGCACTGCGGGCTTCATGTTCAGGCGTTGTTACTTCTGTAATTGTAGTAGTTGTATCAGTGGTAGACGTTACTGCGAAGACAGTTGTAGACCCTAATATACTTAAAGCAATTGTTCCTGGTATTATAAATTTCTTGATGTTATTCATTGTCAAACACTCCTTTTAAATTTAAATTTTTGTTTGCTATATTTTGCGAAAGATTTATTTTATGAGTTAATAATAATATTAAAATATCAAGCAATTATGAAGAAGAAACTATTATTTAAATAAATTGGGTTCATTTGAAATGAATTATATACTTTATTGAAGCTAATAATATAATAGTATAAATATCAACAATATTTTAGAATATAACCCCAAAAAATATAAGAAGGGCAGGTGAATGTGTTACTTAAGATAGTAAATATTAAGTAACGTAGTTGATATGGAAACTGGTGTAGTTAAATGGTTTGATAATGATAGAGGATATGGATTTATATCAGGGCAAAATGATACAGATGTATTTGTTCACTTTTCACAGGTAAAGGAAAAAACTCATAATAAGGATCTTCATGAAGGAGAAGAAGTGACTTATGATACAATTAAAAACGAAAAAGGGCTTCAAGCTATAAATGTACAAAAGTTATAAAAGTTATAAAAATACTAAGTTTATTTATAGTAACAAATTATAAAAATATAATTCCGATTGATAAAAAGTCGTTGACCTCTAATAGTGTGAAAAACTTAGAGGGTCAACGACTTTTATTTTGCATTGAAAAGTACTTTTATTGTATTTCATTTCTAATACGATTAATCAAATCGCCGACGCCCTCAAATATGTATTTAGGAGCATATGGAAACAAATCGATGCCTTCTCTAGAAGTAACACCACTTAGTACTAACATAGTATCAATACCAGATTCAATACCTGCTACAATATCTGTATCCATTCTATCACCAATAATCATTGTTTCGTCTACAGAACAACCAAGCTTTAACATCGCTTCACGCATCATTAATGGATTTGGTTTTCCTATATAATAAGCCATTTTTCCTGTTGTTAATTCTATAGGAGCCATAAGTGCTCGCGTTGCGGGTACTATTCCTTTTTCCGCTGGTCCAGTAAGGTCTGGATTGGTACCTATCAATTTTGCACCGTTTTGTACAAGATGAACAG
>DAOUPR010000031.1 GCA_030626065.1 Clostridium sp.
ATTATCTGCAAAGTAGGTACTATAACCCTGAGTGGGGTAGATTTATTAATGCGGATGCTACATTAGGGAATATGGGAGAATTACTTGGAAATAATATGTTTGCATATTCTAATAATAATCCTGTAAATCTTAGTGACCCAGAAGGTGAATTTGCATTTCTCGCCACTATGGCTATTTGTGGTGTGGTTGGGGCAGTTGTATCAGCAGTTACTACTGCAGGTATGCAATATTACACTACTGGTAAGGTAAACACTACAGATGTTCTGGTTGCAGCAGGAGTAGGATTTGTTGCAGGTGCGTTAACTCCAGTTGTAGGTGCATCTACATGGGGAATGGTTGGCTTAGGGGCCGGTGCAAGTGTAGCACAAACTGTAATTACAAATAAAGTAAATGGGAAAAGCACATCAGGAAAAGATATTGTGAAAAGTGCCATTGTTGGAGGAGCAGCTGGTGCTATTGGAGGTAAATTTACTAATTTGAAAGGTGGATACAAGCCTCAGACTCATTATGGTGGAAGTATAAGAATGATACCAAAAGATAATATAATAGTTCAAATGGAGGCTGAGGAAATTCTAAATAAAGCTACTTTGAATGCATACCAAAATGCTGTTACGGTTAGAAGTTTTGTTTCAGGTTTTTTTAGCAATGGAGGTGCAGATCAGATAATTGACGCAGCTACTAATAGAATCAAAATTTTTATACAACCAATGCCAGTAGGAGATTTTTATTATAAGATATAGTAAGATATAGGAGGAAATATATGAGTCATGATTTAGTTTTAATAGCTATACTAGCAAGCATATTTTATATTTTATATGCATCTATGGGAAGAGCAAATAACGTCAAACATTATGTTACTGTAGGAAGTGGTTTAAAGATTATATTAGGATATTTCTTTTTTAATTTATGAGTCAACAGGTACAAAAATACTTGTTGGCTCTTTTCATAAGATATTAACACGTTAATGATATCTTATGGTAAAATTGAGTTAGAAAAAGACTATTAGCTCATCATTTACAAAACAAATGGAAAATATGTTGAGCATACCTCAAACCATTGAAATGACAGGAGTTTCTACATTCAATAAAAGGTTTAAAAATAATAGCAGAGTAAATAAAAAAGAAGTTTCAAACTATATGAAAAAGATGAAAAAAGAAAACGAGGAATTTAGAAATGATACATTAGCTGAAGCTTTAGCTAAATTAAATCTAAAATAATTATCGGGGTAGTAGATAGATTAATATAAATACAAATCTATCTACCTCCCTTTTTTAATGGATATAAACAAGTGTATCTTTAGCAGGAACATTACTATAAAGCCATTTAGCATCATTCATTGAAAGTCTTACACATCCGTGACTTGCTTTTTCCCCAAGCTTTTGAGCCTCGTTTTTAATGATATTTTTATTATAGTCTACAGGAACACTATGAAAAAGATATATGTTATCCAAAAAATTCATCCAATAATACCCACCCTGACCGTATTTTTCACTGAAAAAATATTTTCCTTTTCCATCCATATAATAATACCCCATAGGCGTTGGTTTTGATTCTATTCCAGTTGAACAAACCATAGTTTTTATAAGGTCATTATTTTTGTATACATAAACCTCTTGATAAGGAACATTAACTTCTACTTTATAGCTATTAGAGGTATTATTGTCTAGAAAAATAGTTCGCTCATCATAAATACTTTTAGCTAAAGCCTCAGTTTGCTTCTGTATTTGGTACTTTTCTTGATAAATGCTTAATAATTTAGTTGCTTTTAAGTCATTTTCATTAAATGCTATAACACTATTCAAAGTTGAAATGGCTTCTTCATAATTTTCAGCTTTATATGCTTTTTCAGCAGTTATTAATAATCTATTTATTTTTATATTTGAATTTATCCTGTATAGGGAAATACCTATAATAATTGCACTCAGTACAATTATTATAATATGTAATAAATTTATTTTGTAATACTTAGTTTTGTTCAAGTCCATAAAGACACTCCTTATATTAGTTTTAAAAATTGATTACATCTAATAATAAAACTTGAATATTATAGAAAAATTAGAAAATATATTTAATACAATACCATAATTGTAAAAAAAATCAAGTAGAAAACGTTGTTTTATAAATATTCATTTAAGAATTATATATTTAAGGTCAAATAAAGATAATTTTTGAATAAAGGATTTATGAAAAAGATTACAGATAAATATTGACATGAAAAATATAGGATGATATTATAAAGATAGTAAGAAATCTAACTAGTTATTGAAATGTTGTTGAAGTTATTTGCATTAGTATAAAGTAAAATTATAAACAATGAAAAGGGGAGTTTATTATGAATAAATCTAAAGTTATTTTTGGTAATGAAATGAGCGAAAAAGTTTTTAGAAAATCTGAAAAACAAAAGAAAAAATATATTAAAAAATTTGGAGATGACAGAAATAAAGTTTATAAATTAAGTACTATGGATAATGAAACATTAGGAAGTTTCTTAGATATTAAGAATATTGTAATTGGTGAAGAAGGAGAACAGATTGATAAAGAGAAAGGTTTGGTTATTGGTAATATTCGTATGGGATTTGGTCATTATAGAATATCTATGGCTATAGCCTCTGCAGCTAAATCTATGGGATATACGCCATATTGGTTTGATCTACATTCTTATGATAATACAACTGGTGGGAAGCTTATTGCTCATTTGAATTCAATGTATTCAATGGGTTCTAGATGGTCACAAAAGTATTCATTATTCAATAAATTCTATTGGGAACCTTTAAATTCAGAAGGATTCAAGAAATTATCCTATAATTCAGCAGATCAAAGTGCTGCAGAATTGATGAGCAGCGTTTGCAAAGAATTACCTAAAGATATACCGTATATTGCGACACATGTGTGGCCTTCACAAGCAGCTGTACATGCAGGTCTTACAAATGTAGTTAATGCTATACCAGATAATTGGCCGATGGCATTACATTTATCTGAGGGAGCAATCCATACAGTTCAAACACCATCTTCATATTTAGGATATAGAACATTAAAAGGAATGAACGGAAATAAAGTGTTGAATCCTATACCAAAAGAAGAAATTTTTGAGGTTGGTCATTATATTGATCATGAATTAGTTTCTAATTTAGAGGAAGATTGTGCGAAACGGTTAAATAGATTAAAGAATAAAGAAGCAAAAAGAGTTTTAATAACTGTAGGTGGGGCAGGAGCTCAAAAAGAAATATTTGTTAAATTAATTAAGGAAATGTTACCACTTATAGAGAAAAAAGAATTAGTTCTATATTTAAATGTTGGAGACCATAAGATGGTTTGGGATGGTTTAGTTGAGGAAATCCCTGAACTTGAAAAAAGAGCAATAAAACACTTTGATAATTGGAATGAAACTAGTCAATTTGCAGAGAAGGCTATAGAAAATAATGTAGAAGGAATACATGCCTTTTATGATAATGATATATTTGCCGCTGTTTATGCTACAAACATATTAATGAGGTCTTCCGATATCCTAATAACAAAGCCTTCAGAATTAGCATTTTATCCTGTTCCAAAACTTTTAATAAAGAGAATAGGTGGACATGAAGCATATGGAGCAATAAGAGCATCAGAAGTTGGCGATGGTACAGTAGAATGTGAAACCGTGGGACGAACTGTTCAAATGCTTAAACTAATGTTAGAAGATGATACAATACTAACAATGTTTAATGAAAATATTATTCGTAATAAAAAGATGGGAATTTATGATGGTGCATATAAAGCGGTGAAGTTAGCTGTTGGAAAGTATGAGAAATATAGTATAATAAAATAGGGGGGAGATAATTATGAGAGAACAAGAGTATTTAATTAGCGGCATTGATGGACATAAAATTTATGTTATATCTTGGAAACCAGAAGGAGAAATAAAAGGTGTACTTCAAATAGTTCATGGTATGAGTGAATATTGCAGAAGATACAAAGGGTTTGCAGAATACTTAACTAATGAAGGTATTGCAGTTTATGCACATGACCATAGAGGACATGGAAAAAGTGTATCTGACAATGAATGTAGAGGTTTCTTTGATTCTAAAGACGGGTTTATGAAAGTTGTAAATGAGACACATATAGTAACTGAATTTATTAAAGAAAACGAGAAAGATACTCCTATTTTGATCTTAGGACATAGTATGGGTTCATTTGTAACTAGAAAATATATACAAATATATGATGAAGATATAGTTGGAGCCATTATATCAGGTACAGGTGATAGTAAAGGTGTAGTTGGTTCGATAGGTAAGTTAATAGCCAAAACTATATCTAAAGTTAAGGGAGAAAAACACGAGTCTAAATTATTAGATAAACTTAGCTTTGGTTCTTTTAATAGTAATTTTAAACCTAATAGAACTGAATTTGATTGGTTATCAAGAGATGAAAAACAGGTAGATCGTTATATAGGTGATGAAGATTGCGGATTTTTATGTACAGCAAAGTTTTATATAGATCTTATGACAGGACTTGATATGGTTTCTAACAAAGATAACATATCAAAAACAAGAAAAGATCTTCCGATACTATTCGTTTCTGGAGATAAAGACCCTGTTGGTGATATGGGTAAAGGAGTAGAAAATGTCTATAAGAAATATAAAGATTTATCTTTAGATGCTAATATAAAATTATTTAAAGATGCGAGACATGAAATACTTAATGAAATTAATCAAACTGAGGTTTATCAATATTTATTTAAATGGATGAAACCTTATTTTTAAGTTTAAATCAAGTAAAAAATGTTAAATACTTAAAAAAGCCTATTGATTAATAGGCTTTTTTTTATGGACACATAGTGGTGTCATTTTTTTTAATTAGTTTAATTCTTAGTACAAGGTTTTTTGAAAAAGTTTTCTATCTGACTAGAGTGAGAATGGATTAAATCAGTTCCATCATATAGTTTCAAATTATATTCTTTTGGCATAGTTTTTATATATTGGATTGCTTCTTTTGATAAAATTCCAGTTGTAATTATCATACCATTTTTAATTTCATCTTTCACCATTGCACCAATTAGTTTGTTTACAGTATTAGTATCGATTATTAATTTAGTTTTTGTTTTCTTATGGTGTTTTTTGCATTCGACATAATATGTTTCGGTACCTCTTTTGCAAATTATATCAACTACACCATCACCGGATTTGTTTTTTATGTTTTCTATTATGTATCCTTCTTTTTCTAGAAATATTTCACACCAATGTTCAAATTCATATGGAGATAAATCAAGGATATCATTTATAGTTATTTCTCCAGTTTGTGAGCTAGTAATTATTTTTTTATAAGTTAAATAGTTTTTAAGTGTATAGTAACTATAGTGAAGTATTTTTAGTGTTAGTATAAAAATTGTAACTAATAGTAAAAAATTTATAAAATTCGTAATAGCAGAAAATAATAAGTTTGGTATATTCATTCAATCACACTCCTTTTAATTGTAGCAAGATTCCTGTAGTATAAATTCCAAGAGTGTTTTGAAAGATTTATTCCATCTATAGGTTTAATATAATAATCTGATGGTAAGTTATGTGAAAATTGAAGTGCGCTTTCTGTAAAATCACCGTTAGTTATAATCATACCGTTCTTAATACCGTCATGTATCATATTACCTAAAAGTTGTTGGAAATAAGGTCTCCCAATTTTTGTGTAAATATCAGATATATTTTCTCCTCTATCATCGTTTAAGAAAGATTGATAAGCACTGATATAAAAAGTTTCACCGGTTATACTTTGGCAATTGAAGATTACTTCTTTTGTCGAATAAGATGAAATATATTTTATGTTTTTGAAACCCATATTTTCTAAGAAATATTTGCAGTAATCTATGAATTCGTAGTCATATAGTTGGGATAGATAAAAACGTGATGTTAGCTTATGTTTAAGCTGAAATAATCGGGCAGTATTTTCAAGTCGACTTGTATATAGAGGTAATAGTTTTATAAGTATTACCTGAATTAGAATAACTATAATAAGAAAAAATGGTGAAATTTTTGTTATCATAATTTCATACCTCCTTTTTCTGAATTATATCCAAAATAAGCAAACAATAAACAAGAAAAGAGATTTTTTGAAATTTAAATTAATAAACGATGACAGATTGCTATCTTATAACAATATTCTTTAGTAATTGCTTGTTCTGATAGTTAACATATGTTAAAATACATGTTAATGTTAAGTTGAACTAATTAAAAAAATATTGTTGCTAATGAAAGTAGATAAGGAGTGATTTTGTGAATATTCAAATATTTGGGACTAAAAAATGCTTTGATACTAAAAAAGCCCAACGATATTTTAAAGAAAGAAGAATAAAATTTCAATTCATTGATTTAAATGAGAAAGCTTTGAGTAAAGGTGAATTGCAAAAGGTTAAAGTGGCTGTTGGATTAAATAATTTAATTAATAAAAAATCTAAAGAGTACAAAAATCAAAATATGGACAAAATAAGGATGGATAGAATTAAAGAAGAGATATTATTAAATCATCCGAAATTATACAATACTCCAATTGTGCGAAATGGTAAACAAGCTACAGTTGGATATACTCCAGATGTTTGGAAGGAATGGGAATAAAAAGTGATAAAAATATCAGGTACAATAATTAAAAACAGTAAAATTATTAATGAAGAAATTGTTGTTTCATCAGATCAAGGAAGCTATCAAGAAAAGTTGAAGAAATGTATTATAGATATTTGTTATACACTGGATATAGAAAAGCCGTATTGGCTTCCAAGAAATATGAATGAGTATAATAAAAGAAGTAAAACATATTTTAATAAAGATAATTTTGTTGATGAAATTGATTTTGATAAATTCATTATTGAAGAAATAGAAATTTTATAAAAGATTCTCGACAAGGTAGAGAATCTTCATTAATTGAACAATTAAAATTGTACATTGCAAATTGTATTTAAATATAATTAAGCGGATTTATCGGAGTTCCATTTTTCCTTATTTCGAAATGTAGATGAGGACCTGTTGAATTTCCAGTATTTCCAGAAAGTGAAATAGTTTCTCCTCTATAAACTCTATCACCAACACTTACTTTTAGTTTGCTATTGTGTCCATAATAAGATTGATATCCATTTTCATGATTTATTATTACTAAATAACCATAGCCACCTTTCCAACCGGCATAAGTTACCTTTCCACCATCAGCTGCTTTAATAGGAGATCCTGTTGGAATACCAAAATCAACACCTTCATGCATTCTACCCCATCTATAACCAAATCTAGAGGTAAGATATCCTGTTGTTGGTTTTATAAAAGAACCATATGCAAGAGTTTTAGGTCTTGGCTTTGTTCCTTTTAATACAATTTGCGTGACTGGTTGTGAAATGTTGTGTTCTTCCAATATTACTCGTTCAGTTTCAATACCATTTACTTTTATTATATTTGCTTTTACATCGACACTTCCAGAAACACCTTTTACAGAAATTTTAGTATCACCTTCATAGATATTATCGGAGGATTTATACTCTGTTTCAAAGGGGATTTCTTCTGTATAAGCTGCAGATTCAATTGTCTCAACATTAATAAATGGTTTAGGTACAGTAAGATTTAAAACCTGTCCAATTTGTATTTTATCTATATCTATGGTTGGATTAGCTAAACAAACTTCATTTACACTAATATTATAATCTTCAGCAATACATGAAACAACATCGCCTTCTTCAACTATATATTCTTTAATTTCGTCAGTACCTAAAGCAATGAATTGAAAGGCACTTTCAAAATTTGTAATTGATTCTGGATTACAATATTCTTTTTTTACTTCAACATTTTCAACAAACTCTATTTCTTCTAAGATGTTTTCGCAATCTTTATCTATGTATTTGTCTTTCAAATTTTCTAAAAGCGAATTTGCAGATACTTCTGAATTTAATAGGGCCAGTTCTTTTGAATTAGCATAAATAGCATATGCTTCCACATTAATATTTAGTTCGCTAATAATTAATGGCTTTAATTCTTCAGACTCTAAAACTTTTTTACCAAAGGAAAAAGTTTTGTCAAAAACAATTTCTTGAGGAATTTCTATTTCCTTATTAAGTTTAAGTTCATATTCCAATTTAAGATTATCTTTCAATTCACAGATTTCATCTTTGTTTTTTACAAAACCAATAGTTTTATCATTAATAATTACTGCATAGACAACAGAGTTATAGTAAACAATTAAAGTTATTAAAATTAAAGAAACTATGGTTATAGATGAAATTTTCAATTTTTTACTTTCTTTAAAAGCTAAAATTATTTTTTCTCTTAATTTTTGAATTTTTTCAACTATTTTATTCATTATATATCCCCCATAATACAATTAAAGACAATTTATTATCTTTTTTGATTAAATAGTACAAAATATATTATATCAACTTAGTTGTTATATTTCAAACTAAGATATATAATATAAAGCTAAATCTAAGGAATATTGGTATTCAAAGATAACAATTGAAATATAGTTGATGATAGTGTATTCTTAATATAACAATTTTAAAACAAATAATTATTAAAGAGGTGAAAATGTTAAATAATTTTTAGGATTTATACTAATAAATTATTTACTAAAAAATATGAGAAAAATCAGAAAATCAGTTTCAGTTATTGTTTATAGCATACTTATACTAGTGCTATTTGTTGGGTGTAATAATGCGGAGAATTCCAGCAATATTTCTAGTCACGATGATGCAAATACAGTATCCTATGAAGGTAAAATTGTTGAAATGAAAGATAACAATAATTTTGTTATACGTGTTAATGATTCTATAGACTTAATATCTGTAAATATTAATGAAGAAATTGAATTTGGTGATGGAATCTCTAATAAGTTTTATTATGGTAATACAGTTGGAATAATTGTTGGACCAGAGGTAATGGAAAGTTGGCCCCTACAAGTTAATTTATTAAAGATATATAAAAATGAAAAAGCTACATATATGAAGATTAATCAGGATTTAGCTAAAAAATTAATTGATACTCAAGATGTTCTTATACTCGATGTTAGAACACAAAAAGAATATTATGAGGGTCATATAGATGGAGCTGTTTTACTTTCTGTAGATAGTATAGAAGAAAAAGCTGATAAAATATTAAAAGATAAAAATAAAACTATTTTAGTATATTGTAGGAGTGGAAATAGAAGTAGAACTGCAAGTTATAATTTATTAAAACTCGGATATACCAATATCTATGATTTTGGTGGAATAAATACTTGGGAGTATGATATAGTTACGGATTAAATAATTATATAAATAATATTTTTATTTAGTAATAATTAGAGGAGAGATTAAAATGGGAAAAATGCTTCAGCTTACTAGTTTTATAATAAATGAATTTCATGATTTGCTTATTAAAATTTTTGATGTACTAGGATGCAATTTTGATGATAAGCAATTACATTTTATTATTATTGGTATTATAGGAATTATAATGTATCTAATTGTAAATCAAATTTTCAAGGCATTATCAAAGATAAGTATAGAAGTAGTTTCATTTGTTTATACATTTACTGTTTTGGTTGTAATTGTTTTTGCTATTGAAATAGAGCAAAAGATAACTGGTAGAGGAGCTATGGATTTTGCAGACATTGTAGCTGGTTTATGGGGGTTTATTTATATTTTTAGTTTTTATGTTTTAGTTAAGGTTACCATTTATTTATTGAAGAAATTGTATAATCATATTAAGGATAATAAGAATCAAAAAAAATCAGGGACAAGTTTTTCAACAAAAGAGGATGCTTAGCATCCTCTTTTGTTGATTAGGATATGTTTTAGAAGATTGTTGATATTTAAAGTATTGTTTAAATATTTGAGTCTAGTTCTTATAATAAAAAAAGAGTGAAGAGTGCAGTTGAAGAGTGAAATAAATGATGATTATCTTCATTTTTCTGAGAATTATATATTTAATTAAAGATTTTATTATTTAGGAAGCATTGATATAATAATAGTGGTTTAATATACTCTCAAAACTCTAATTAGAAAAATATTAATTAGCTAAGTTTTAATAAAAGAACTAATGTTTGTATAAAAACATTATTAAGGTAAATAATAGAAGAATAAGAAAGTTTTAAAGTATAAAAACATAATGGGAAATTAGTACATATAATATATTTACTATTATGTAATTCATAGATAAAAAATATAAAGAGGTTGATATTATGAAAAATATTTTAGAAACATTAAAAAAATATTATGGATATGATTCTTTTAGAGTGGGTCAAGAGAGAGTTATAGAAAGTGTTCTTAATAAAGAAGATGTTGTTGCTATAATGCCAACTGGTGCAGGAAAATCTATATGTTTTCAATTGCCATCAGTACTATTTGACGGACTTACAATAGTTATATCACCACTTATTTCTCTTATGAAAGATCAAGTGGATAGTATGGAGCAAATAGGGATTAAAGCTACTTATATAAATAGCACATTAAGTAATAGCGAAATTAATGAAAGAATAATTGATATAGCTTCTGGTGAGTATAAGTTGTTATATATTGCACCGGAGCGTCTTGAATCATCTTATTTTCAAAATGTATTAAGAAATGTTAAGATATCATTCATTGCAGTAGATGAAGCTCATTGTGTATCTCAGTGGGCACATGATTTTAGACCTAGTTATATGAGAATTATTAATTTTATTAGAAACCTTAGTGAAAAGCCTGTTATTGGAGCATATACAGCAACAGCAACAGATAAAGTGAAAAATGATATTATAAATTTATTAGGATTATCTAATCCGAAAGTTTATCTAACAGGTTTTGATAGGGAAAATTTATTTTTTTCTGTATATAAAGGGGTTAATAAAAGTAATTTTATTTTATCATATTTAGAGAAGAATAAAGGTGAAACAGGAATAATATATACTTCCACGAGAAAAAATGCTGAAAATTTATACAACTTACTTCTAAAAAATGGTGTAAAAGTTGGAGTATATCACGCAGGATTAAGTGATAATGAAAGAGAGAACACTCAAAATCAATTTGCTTATGATGAAATAGATGTTGTTGTTGCAACTAATGCATTCGGAATGGGTATTGATAAATCAAATGTTAGATTTGTAATTCATAATAATATGCCTAAAAATATGGAAGCATATTATCAAGAAGCAGGAAGAGCAGGAAGAGATGGACTTAAATCTGAGTGTATTTTATTATTTGAACCTAGAGATACACAAATACAATCATATTTCATAGAGGAAAATAATTTATCTCCAGAAAGAAAAGAAAACGAATATGAAAAATTAAGAGCTATGGTAGATTATTGCCATACATCTATGTGTTTAAGAAAGTATATATTGGAATATTTTGGTGATTATATAAATGAAACTAGTTGTAATATGTGTAGTAATTGTCTTGATGAAAAAGAATTGACAGATATAACTCTTGAAGCAAAAAAAATATTTTCATGCATATATAGAATGAATCAGAGATTTGGCAGTGGCATGGTAGCAGATGTTTTAAAAGGTTCAAAGAACAAAAAAGTATTACAATTTAAGTTAAATGAGTTATCTACTTATGGTATTATGGATGGACATAGGAAAAAAGATATTGTAGATATCATTAATAAACTATCTGCGGACAGCTATTTAAGTCTTACTAATGATGGATATCCTGTTTTAAAGCTTACCAATAAAGCAATAAAAGTATTGAAAAGTGATGAAAAAGTATTTATTAAAGCAGTTAAGGTTAAAAAAGTTATTGAAACAGATAATGAGTTATTTAGTACTTTAAAAGAATTAAGAAGGGAAATTTCAGGACGAGATAAGATTCCTCCATATATGGTGTTCTCTGATGCAACGTTAAAGGATATGAGCGTTTTTATGCCTTTAAGCAAAGAAGAGTTCTTGAATATTAAAGGAGTAGGAGAACTTAAATACGAAAAATTTGGAGAGGTTTTTCTAAAAGAAATCAATGACTATGTAATAGAAAAAAATATAGATGTTACTAATAGAAAAATTAATTCAATGTATATCAATAACACCAATAATCATAATGCAAAAACAGTGAAGTCTGATGGTGAAAAAAGTTACGTAACAACTTATAATATGTTTATAGAAGGTAAATCAATAAATGAAATAAGTAAGTTGAGGAACTTTGCAAAACAAACTATTGAAAATCATATAGTAAGATGTTTTAAAGAAGGTTATCATCTTAATTTAAAAGAAATTGTACCTGAAGAATACTATGATTTGATAGTAAAAGCTATTAATGAAACAGAATCCGATAAATTAAAATCTATTAAGGACGTTTTGCCAGATAATGTAGAGTATTTTTGGATTAATTTACTTAAAAATGCTTAGGGGATAAAAAACTTTGAATATACTATATCAAAAAAATAAGGAAGACATTGCTCTGTAAAAATACAGGAATTAATTGATGATTATAATAATTAAATGAAAGTTTAGGTTTGTTGATATAAAAGAAATAAATGGGCTGTTTTAGAAAAAATTCTGAGACAGCCCATTTTTAATTCTCTTGCTTTGAATTCTTTTGTGGGTTCTTTATAAATAGAATAATGTAAGCTATCAGAGGTACAATGAAAAGAGTCATAAATGAAATAGTAGCATAAGTATTTAAGATATCAAGATATACAAAATTACTTTTAAGTAAAAATGAAGAAATTAAAAAAACAAGGATTGAGAATAATATTGGGAAATATTTTTTGTATATATTTAGATTCTCTAATACAGTTTTTAACGCATAAAAAGTTATTATATATTTTACGAACCATCCATCAATAACTTGCAGGACAATAAAAAATTCAGCACCTTCAATAAAACCAAAGAGATTAACTATTTGATTTTGTGTTATTTTTGGAAAAATAAGCTGTAGACTTCTAGAAGGTCCAAAAGTTGTAATTACGCTAATAATAGATACTATTTCCATTTGAATAATTATTACTAAAGCTAGCAAAGTGTTTTTCATTAAATTATCTTTATCATTAACAAATTGAAAATAAATAAATGCTGAAATTATAGAACTATAACAACCAGTGGATTTAACTATTGATATAATCATATTTTTATTAAAACCAAATTCTAATAATGGATAAATGTATTCTATATGTTTATATTTATGAGTCATATAGCTAAGCATAATCCCTGCAATAAAGGTGAAAGATAATCCTATAATAGAAGTTATAAGTATAGAAGATAAATCAGACTTTACGGAAAGATAAGTTGCTATAACGAAAAACAAGCATATATACCAATAAGGAGTTCCTATTAATAAATTTCCTCTAGTTACGCTGGCTTGTAGTGTACAAGATTCTATTAGGATAAAGAAAAATGATATACAAAGGAAAATTGACACCAAATAGCCAATTTTTTCACCAAAAGCAATTTTAAAAACATCAGTAATTTTGTATGTTTCTGTTTTGTGTATAGTTTTGATTACAAAGATGGTAAATAAAAAAATAATAATTGAGGAAACTGCAACTGAAATCCAAGCATCTCTACCTGCGTATTGTATTATAATATTCGGATAAGTTTTCAAAGGGACAATGATTGTTCCAAAAATCAAAAACATAAAATGACGAGTGCTAATTTTATTCAATATACCACCTCAGATAGTAATAATTATTAATGTTAGTATTTCTTTTTTTAGGAATATTATTCGAAAATACTCAAACAATAAATATAGGTGATAATATGAGTAGAAGTACATTTTTATGGATACAAGATCAAATGAAAGACAGTTTTGATTTTAAATTTAGAGAAATTAAAAACAGATTAGGCTCTACATACATAATGTATGTAGATGATTTATGTGATGTAAAATTTATTAGTGAATATGTTGTATATCCTTTATTAAATGAATATGAAGTAAGTGATGTAGATTTAATTAAAACTAATGTATTAAGATCTTCTTATGTGAAAGAAGTCTATGATAAATATGAATTAATAAATCACATTCTTTCTGGAGATGTAGTAATTCTTTTTGATTTTAGTGACAGGGCCCTTGTTTGTGAAGCTAAAGGTTATGTAAGAAGAGGTATTACTGCTCCATTAACTGAGGCTGTTTTAAAGGGGCCTAGAGAAGGATTTAATGAACTAATAGTAGATAATGTTTCTTTGATCAGGAGAAAAGTAAAGAATACAAATTTAAAATTTGAAATTATTACAGTTGGAAGTAATTCAAATACTGCAGTTTCATTAGTTTATATTAAATATTTGACTGATGAAAATTTAGTCTCTCATATTAGAGAAAAAATAAATAGTATACATACTAGCTTTATTTTGGATACGAATTATATAGATGAGATCTTAAAAGACAAGAAAACGGTTTTTAATACGATTGGATATAGTGAAAAACCAGATGTTGTTGCTTCAAAACTTATGGAAGGAAAAGTTGCGGTGATTGTAGATGGGAGTCCTACTGTATTGATAGCACCATATTTTTTTCTTGAACTTTTTCAAACTCCTGATGATTATTATTCTAATATATTTATTAGTAATATTTCGCGAATTCAAAGGTGGGTTGCTTTTTTAATAGCTACATTGCTTCCAAGTGTGTATGTAGCTGTGACAACTCATCATATAGCTTTGATGCCAACAATATTTGTTTTTAATTTAGCTTCTTCAAGGACAGGAGTTCCTTTTCCTACAACAGTAGAATTTTTACTAATGCTTTCTTTTTTCGGATTGTTAAGAGAGGCAGGAATTAGATTGCCACAGCCTACAGGTCAGGCACTAAGTATAGTTGGAGCACTTATTTTAGGTGAGGCTGCAGTAGGGGCTGGATTAGCATCACAAAGTACAATCGTTGTTGTTTCAATTGCGTCTATAGCGACTTTTTTGATACCGAATTTATACGTTCCTGCTACTGTTTGGAGTTTGATTTTAGTTGTCTTAGGCTCTTTATTAGGGATGACAGGAGTAGCTTTTGGTATCTTCATACTAATAGGTCATTTATCTAGACTTGAAACTTGTGGTTTTAAATATTTGTATCCATTAGGTACTGTAAATAAATTGAAGTTAGGAGATGCTTTTATACGAAAGCATTTAATAGATATATCCAAGCCAGATTCTATAAAAAAAGGAGGATAATATGTGAATAAAAAAATTAAAGTATTGTTATTTACTATTCTGTGTCAATTTTTTTTAACTAGTTGTTTTAGTTATAAGGATATTAATAATGCAATTTATAGCACTTGTCTTATTATAGATATAGATGCTCAAAATAATCCTTTGCTTTATGTAGAAACTTTTAAACCATCGGCAGGGCAAGGAGCAGAAGCACAAGAGGGAACAAGAATTATTTTTAAAGGAAAAGGGAAAACAATATTTGAGGCTCTTAGGAATATTACCTTATCTTCTAGCTTTAGAATTAATTTTACACAGAATAAAGTCATAATTTTCACAAGAAAAGCAGCAGAATATGGTTTGGATAATTATGTAGATATGTTAGATAGAGATCAAGAATTATTATTGAGACCTTATATTTGCGTAACAGAAGATAGTGCTGAATCTTTATTAACTAATGAATATAAAGAAAACAAGTATTTAGGTTTATTTATAGTAAAATTACTTGCAAATGTAGGTAATTCTTCTAGAGCAGTTCAATTAACAGTACATGATTATATGGTACAAAGACTTATGGGAAGTAAAGTAATTGTTGTACCACTTGTTGAAATTAAAAAAGATAGTATCGGTGAGAATAAGATTGAAGTAATTGGAGGAGGTATAATTCAGGAAGATAAACTAGTGAGTGAGATCAAAACTATGGGAGGTCAAGGGTATAGTTTTATGATGGATAAAGTGAAATCAGGTACTCTTGAACCGATAAATCCAATGTATAAAGATAAGTATTTAACATTAGAAATTTTAAAAAGTAAAACAAAAACTGATATTGAAGTTGTAGTTGAAGATGATAGGATAAAATTAGTTAAAAAAATAAATGCTAAAGTAGCTCTTGGAGAAATTCAAAAGGGATTGATAGTTGATAAAGATTCGTTAAGAGAAATTGAGCAAACTACTAAGGAAAACATTATTAAAGCATGTAATGAAGTATTTGATGAATATAAGAAGAAGGGAATTGATTTGTTTAACATTAAAGGTGAATTATACCGAAAATATCCCGAAATAGATATTGAAGAGCCTATTAAAAATACTGAATTGGTAGTGGATGTAAATGTTAAAATTATCTTTTCAAATGATACATTAAACTTTTATTAAGAATACTTAACATTTCGTTTATGTAAATTATGTTATTATTTATGTTGAATATATTCTAATGCATATTAAACAATGTAAGTATAGTTGGAATTTATGATAAGAGGATCTTAATAATGACTAAGAAGAAACGTAGCTGAAAAATGTATAAATTTAAAATGAAACATTATATAAAAAAACGACTATATAGTCGTTTTTTCCATTTTATATTGATTGATTGTTTTTAACAATTTAAGTATAATTACTATAGTACAAGTATAGAGAATTAATGTTGAATATAAAAAGATAAAGAAAGGATAAAATTTATGATAAAATATATACTTTTTGATTTTGATGGTACATTAGTAAATACTAATGATATTATTAAAGCACTCTTAATTGAAACAGCAAAAGTTTTTGAAGACAGAGATGTAGAGAGTACAGAATTAATTAGCATATTTGGGAAACCACTAATTGAGCAAATGCGTTATTTTTCAGAGGATAATGCAGAGACAATGGTGTCATATTATAGAGAGAAATATAAAGAAAGGGAAGAAGAAACAAAAATATTCGAAGGAATAAAAGAATTGGTATATGCTTTGTGTGAAAA
>DAOUPR010000217.1 GCA_030626065.1 Clostridium sp.
AGATTTCTCTCAGGGTGATGCATTGCAGTTACATTAATAAATAACTTCTTAGATAGTTTAAAGCGTAAATCTACAGATATGAAGGTATATTACTGTTTTGATTATTCGTGAAGAATACTCAATATTGTTTACCATATATTTCCTCCTTGTATGATATTATTTGAACCCTATCGAAAAATAAAATTTTTACTAAATTATTAGCATTATTGACTAACTTATCTTATACATCTTAAATTTAATAATTTCTCAACTCTTTGATCTTTTTGATATAAAGTCATACTTGATTCACCATAACCTTCTACCTTAGTAGGTTCTCCATTTGCAACTTCAAGGATTTTCTCTATTATTTTATTTCCTACAGAATTTACCCCTTCAGTACCTTTCATAATTCCAGTTGCATCAACATCAATATCATCGTTTATTAATTCTTCATTTCCACTAACACGAATAACAGGAATAAGTGAATTATTAAACCCAGCTCCTCCAGTTGTCCATACAATCATTTGAGCTCCATAAGATGCATAATTAATTGCTGAGCCACCACATAGCATTGTTGCTTCTGATAAATAGAAACCTGGTTCTTTTGGTTTATCAATAAAATCCTTATTAATCTGTAATACGTCTAGAATAGGTTTGCTGCCCATTTTATGCAAGGCTCCCATGGATTTTTCTTCAAGCGTAGTTAAACCCCCAATACTATTACCAATACTCATTGTTTCAACTTCAGTACCGTCTACACTCCATCTATTCTCTTCATTCTTAATTAAAGATACAATTTTTTCTGCTACATCTTTGTTCTTAGCACGTTTCGTAATCACCTCCTCGCATCCTAGTAGCTCCATTAATTCCCCACCAATTACGGTTCCCCCAAGATCAATCAACTTATCTGCCATATTGCCTACGCTTGGATTAGATGCTATTCCAGAGTTTGTATCAGAACCACCACACTTTACACCTACAATAAGCTTGTTAATTGGAACAGGTTCACGTCTAAATGAATTTGAATATTCAATAAGTTCATTAATCATTTGTTTGCCTAATTCAATTGTCTTTTTTGTTCCACCATTTTCAATAGTGTTTATACATAATACTTTCTTACCTGTTTTTAATATTGGTTCAGCAATTTGCTCTGGCAAAATACTCCCACATCCCATTGCAATAACAAGACATGCTGATACATTAGGGTTTTTCCCCACTTCTATCATTTGATTAAATATTTCTTCGTTACCACCAAGCATACACGTGTAATAATTTGTCAATAGTACAACATCATTAAAATCTTTAGCAATATTTCTAGCTATACCTTCACAACACTCATCTACTGAAATTATTAATATTTTATTTCTTATTCCTACTGAACCATCTGTTCTTTTATATCCCATGAATTTCATTTCTACACCTCCGTCTTAATATTCATTTGTTTCATAATTTCCAGTTTAAAAGAGGGAGGAATATCTACTCTTTTACTACGTACATTATGCACATGAACAAGACAGCCTTTAATTATATCTTTTGTACATTCGCCAACCTTGGCATTATATTTTATAATGTTCTCTCCCTTTTTAATATTACGCAAAGCTATTTTATTTCCAAAAGGAATGTTTTCTTTTGCGTTTATATTATAAAGTTCTACATTGTCACTTGACATCACTAAAGCTATTTCACCTATATGTATATTGTCAAGTGCCGTTGCTACGTTATCTTTTTCTCCCATTATTATGAATTTTTTCACCTATACAACCTCCTTAATTATTTATAATTTATTAGCAATTTTTGTGCCAATTATAAAAAAACCATGTAATACTGCTGAGAAAATTATAAAAGCATTAGAAAATTAATATTTTGTTATTCAAATTATATTTAAAATATATAAATAGCGTAATCATTATTATTTAACAAATGAGTTTATTTCGACTCACGAGTTGAAATAAACTCATACATTAGAGTTGTTTTAGACTCTAGTATGTGTTATATTTTAAGTAGGTAGGTGACTTTACATGAAAAGTAATAATTTTTATAGTATTGAATACAAGAATTTTTTTAGATTTATTCATAATTTATATGATGAAGTATGGGTGTATGATAATAACTATAGGGTTTTTTATGCCAATAATGCAACTAGAAGACATTATGGAATGTCTCCTGATGAAGTTATAGGTCGTAGTTTTTTTGAATTTGTGAATGAAGAATCATGGGATCCTTCAATATTACCTCATGTATATAAAGAAAAAAGGACTTTTGCAATAAAACAAAAAACACAAATGGGTTCTGAACTTATTACAATAGCAGTACCTCTCTTTGATGAAAACGACGAATTGGAATATGTTGTAATGAGTGTTCGAGATACAATCTATGATAATGATTTATATTTTTCAAAAAATAATCCATTACTAGCTGAAGTAAATGAAAATAATACTTTTCTGGCTGAAAGTAAAGAAATGAAAACTGTTCTAAAACTAATTAATAAATTAAGTAAGATAGATGCAACCTGTACAATCATAGGTGAATCAGGAACAGGTAAAACTATGCTAGCAAAATATATGCATAATATTAGTCCAAGGAAAAGAAATCCTTTTGTTTGCATTAATTGTAGTAGTATTCCAAATGAACTAATTGAATCTGAATTATTTGGATATACTAAAGGATCATTTACTGGAGCTAAAACAGAAGGAAAAATGGGACTATTTGAATCAGCTAATAATGGAACAATTTTATTAGATGAGATTTCTGAACTACCCTATGGTGCTCAAGCGAAATTATTGCATGTATTACAAGATAAGGAATTTATTCCTATCGGTGCCAATAAACCTATAAAAGTCGATGTGAAAATAATAGCTGCAACAAATAAAAATCTTAAGAAACTAGTTGAAAATGGAAGCTTCAGAGAAGATTTATATTATAGAATTAATGTATTTGAAGTTTTTATACCTCCATTAAGAGAAAGAAAAGAAGATATAGAAAAATTAATTTATTATTATCTAAATCTCTTTGGTAAGGAGTATAATATATCTCATGAAATATCAGAAGATGCTATGGATATTTTATTAAATTATAACTGGAAGGGAAATGTGAGAGAACTTAAACATATTATTGAAAGACTCGTCGTTACTGTAGAAGATATTATTATTACATCAAAGAATTTACCTAAAAATTTATTTACAGTTGATAATGATAGCTCAAAATTAAATAATTTTATTGATTTTGAAAATAATACTTATAATAGTTTAATAGAGAAATATGAGAAAAAATTAATTTCAGTAGCATATGACAAATACAAAACAACTAGGAAAATAGCTGAGAAATTAAATATTAGTCAAACAAAAGCTTCAAAATTAGTTAGAAAGTATATTAAAAGCTCAAATGAATAAAAATAACTATGAATAAATTCATTTGTAAATAAAATCTAGACAATATGAAATTTTTAAAAAAAATATGTTAAGGTAGGGTAGACAGCAATTTAGCTTTTGTTAATATTTTATCTATGGATTGAAAATATTTTAATAAAATAAGGTTTGTTTTAAATAATTTAAATTCCGAATTTGATACACTTTTTGAATGCTCTTGAGGTGATGATTTTATCAAAGTTTTTAGACTTATAAGCTAAATTGCTGTGCAAAATCCTATATCTATTAGACAATCTCTTATTTTTACGTAAAAGTACCCCTCCTGTGGTCAAAAAAATCCCCAAACTATTGTCCGGGGAAACATCTTATCTACTTATTAAATTGTTCTAACATCTCTCTAATCCATTAATTTCAACCAATCATTGGAGTTTGTGCCCAGTCAGTCTGCTGTCCCCTTGTCTGAAAGCAGGACAGGGTCAAACCCGTTGTAAAAGAAGTTTGACCCTGTCCTTGTCATACCCTAAAATAAATAATTATTTTACCTGAGTTAATTAATTTTTTTGTTCTCCATACCATTTGTTCCAATCTTGTATTGGACTGTTTGGATCTCCATACCATCCTACAAAGTTTTTGGATCCTTTATTTTGAAGCATATATACAACAAATTGATAAATACTGCCATCATTAAAAATTCCTTCAAGTTTATTTCCATTTATAACACCTTGTATTTTAAATTGTTGTTTTTCTCCGTATGTTCCAGTGACCATATTCCCACTTTGAGTAAGTTTCATTATGTCAAAATCAGTATTCCATGTGCCATTCCAATCAGCAGTGTCTGTTGTTGTATCTAGATATGATGTATGATCATAATTTTCTCTCTTTCCATCCCATGAACACCAATCTGTCTTTGGAATCTTCTCATAACCATCATATTGTATGCCTTTAAACTCCAATCCATCAGCAGACATCTCAAATTCAAAACTGCCTTTGAAATCATGTGGTGAGTATTGTCCTATAAGCTTATTATTCTCAACCTTCCCTGTGAAATCATATTGTTTAACAAAATTCCAAATAACACCTTTCTCTGTTTGAATTCCTTCATAATAACCACTTCTACCTGTTACACTATCTCCATTTTGAGTTAGCTCCATCCGTCCATATTCTGTAAACCATACTCCTGACCAATTTTTTGATGGAATTGGAATATTACTGATAGGTATAACATTATTATTCTGGGAAGAATCAATACTATTTATAGAATTCGATATTATTTCTTCAATTATCATAATATTAGTTGAAGGGTTTATAATTGAATTAATTGTATTATTTATATTTGATTCAATAGGATTTTGACTCTGATTTGGTCTATTTATAATATTATTTAAATCACCTAAAGGATTATAGACAATGCTTTTCCTGATTCCATCATGTTCAATTGAGACAATATATCCTAGTTTATACACAAAATCTTCACTAAATTTAAATGTACTTGATGGCTTTATGATTTCTTCAGTCTCAATAAAAAATGGCATTGAATTACTTGTATTAAATCTAGGAATAGTTATTGTTTCTGGAATTGCCTGAACTACTTCTTCTGCATGTGAATCAGATATAATTTTTACATCTCCAGTATATGGATTACTTCCACCAATATTTTGGATAGCTCCTGTTCTATAATATTGATTAAAATACATCTTGATACTATCTAAATCACTTTCTTTAAAAGCTATATTTTTAGGAAAACTAACACCTTCCCATGGAATCTGTACTGTGACCTCATCTCCTCCAATTAAATCTACTTCTTGACTAAAAATACCTTCATAAGCTGTTGTTTGAATTTGACTAGCTCTATTGCTTTGCTGCTTATTACGAACTGTAATTACAAGAGGTCCATTATATTTATAAAGCCTATTATCTTTTTTAAAACCAATTACTTCTCCTTTAACAATATTATTGAAAGCATCTGCATCAAATTTAATTAGTTCATATGGTATTCCTGGTAATATTGCATTTGATTGATAATTATATTCTCCATCTAAAGTTACCCAAACTTTTTTATTAGGGACTACAGTATTAATATTCATTGAAAAAGACCCATTTGAA
>DAOUPR010000306.1 GCA_030626065.1 Clostridium sp.
GCATCATTTGTATGTATTGTACTTAAAACCAAATGTCCTGTAATAGCAGCTCTAACTGCAATCTCTGCTGTTTCATTATCTCTAATCTCACCAATCATAACTATATCTGGGTCTTGTCTTAAAATTGACCTTAAACCAGATGCAAAAGTTAATCCTGCTTTTTTATTAACATTTACTTGATTAACACCCTCCATCATATACTCAACGGGGTCTTCAACAGTAACAATATTTCTATCTTGTTTATTTAATTCATTCAATATGGTATATAAAGTAGTAGATTTACCACTACCTGTTGGTCCAGTAACTAAAATAATCCCATATGGACTCTTAACAACTGAATCCAATTTTTTAACATCCTCATTTTTCATACCTAATTTTTCTTTACTTATTAAAAAACTGTTTCTAAAAAGTATTCTAATAACTACTTTTTCTCCATGTATAGTTGGAAGAACAGATACTCTAAGGTCAACAGTAACCCCTTCAACAGTAGTTATTATCCTACCATCTTGAGGAATTCTTTTCTCTGCTATATTTAAATTTGCAAGTATTTTAATTCTAGTTATTAAGGCTGCTAAGTTCTCTATAGGTGTCCTTAAAACCTCTTGCAAAGTCCCATCTATTCTATATCTAATTCTTATATATCTTTCAAATGGTTCTATATGAATGTCGGAAGTTTTTGATTTAACTGCATTCTTTATAATAGAATCAACCAATTTTACTACTGGCGCATTTTTTACATCTTCATTCTCTTCAATTAAAATATCCTGTGCAACTACATTTCTACTCTTAGCTAATTCTTCTGCTGCACTTTCCACATATTGTGATGAATAATATCTATCTATAGCCAGAGAAATTTCATTTTCGCTAGCAATGACAGTTTGTACCTCAAGCCCTGAGACTATGTTTACGTCATCAACAGCAAATATATTCAAAGGGTCCGACATCGCAACCACTAATTGATTACTGTCAAATCCAATAGGTATTAATTTATACTTTTGGGCAAGGCTTTCTGAAATTAATCTAACAGCTCTTTTATCAATTTCAACATCTTCAATATATACTCTTTCTAGGCCAAGTTGGACTTTCAATATATCAATTATCTCATCTTCTGTAAGCAATTCATCCTGTATTATAACTTGTCCAAGTTTTAATCCTAGAGTCTTTTGTTTCTTTAATTCTTCTAAGAGTTGTTTTTCAGATATCTTTCCACTTTCTACTAATAAATCTCCTAATCTACGCTTTCTTAGACTTTTCATAACAATTCTCCTAAATTTAATTATATTCAAATTACAATTAAATCCCTGCAATAAATTACATTTTAACCCTTGTAATATATTACAATTTTATTATACCTCAACCTCATTGCATTTTCAATGAATACCATATTACTTTATTGTAAAATTTTAATAATAATAAATATTATTAATAAATCCGTCTGCTATATATACTGTATTTCTTCTATTTTCCTATATATTAAAACATTTTTGTACTGAAATGTTACATATTCTAATATTTATCATGTTTTCAAAATTGCAAATTCGAAAAGCATTGTATTTCATGTAAAATTTTAACTTTAAGATATATGTAAATTTTACTCCATAAATAATAAGCCACTAATTATATTAGCGGCTTATTATTGGGTTTATAACTAAACTATTTATTTGTACATTTCCAAAACTAATTGAATTATCTAGATTTTGTACAAGTATAGATAAAGTTTCGTAATGGATACCCTGTATTACATTTTTTCTACAACTTCTATTCCTAATAAATCTAATCCATTTTTTATAACTTGACAAGTAGCTTCTACTAATTTAAGTCTAGCCATTTTAACGACTTCATCTTGTGTATTCATTATATTGTGTGCATTATAAAACTTATTAAATGCCTTGGCAACATCTACTACATATCTTGTTATTATAAAAGGTTCTAATTTATCTATAGATTCTAATACAACATCTCCAAATTTAGAAATAGTTTTAGCAAGTTCAAATTCTTCTTTTGATGTAAGTTTTGATAAATCAAATTCTCCACTTACTTCTTCTGCTTTTCTTAAAATACTCTTTCCTCTTGCATAAGTATATTGTACATATGGACCTGTTTCTCCATCAAAGTTTAGCATCTCGTCCCAATTAAATACTATATCCTTGCCTCTTTTAGTTTTTAAATAAGTAAATACAACTGCGCCAATTCCAACTTTTTTCGCAACCTCTTCTTTATTTTCAAGGTCAGGATTTTTTTCTTCTATAACTTGTTGTACTTTATTTATTGATTCATTTAAAAGTTCTTCTAAGAAAACAACTCTACCTTTTCTTGTAGACAATTTTCTGTCTGAAAATTTAACCATACCAAAGCCAACATGTTTACAATCATTAGCCCACTCATGCCCCATTAATTCAAGTGTTTTAAATACTTGCGTGAAATGAAGTTTTTGATCTTGCCCAACAACATAAATATTCTTATAAAAATCATAGTTATCTTATCTATATAAAGCTGCTGCTAAATCACGTGATGCATAGATTGTAGCTCAATCTGCCTTCTTAATTATGCAAGGTGGCATATTGTACTCTTCTAACATTACAAC
>DAOUPR010000045.1 GCA_030626065.1 Clostridium sp.
AAAAAATATGTTTTTATATTAGAGCTTTTTTCTTGTATATTATGGGGGACAGCCTTTCCTGTATTGAAAACTAGTTATGTAGAACTTGGAATTGAGACAAGCGATATGATAGCAAAAATAGTTTTTGCAGGAATAAGATTTTTTATAGCTTCAATATTATTGTTTTTATTTTCAATTTTTGTTATTAAGAAAAGTGTAAAGATTAATAAGAATTTAATTCCTAAATTGATCATATTAGGATTATTTCAAACTACTTTGCAATATATGTTTTTTTATTTAGGCCTTGCAAATACTAAGGGGAGTAAAGCATCTATAATTACAGCATTAGGTTCATTTATTGTGGTGCTGTTAGCACATTTTATTTATAAAGATGATAAAATTTCTGTAAGAAAAATTTTAGGATTAACGGCTGGTTTTCTTGGAGTAATTGCAGTGAATTGGAGTGGAAATTTTTCTTTTGAATTTAAATTCATAGGAGAAGGATTTATGGTTATATCTACTATTTTTGCATCTTTAGGTACTATAATGGCAAAGCATGTTGCTAAAGAAGTAAATGCTGTTGTAGTCACAGCATGGCAAATGCTTATAGGTTCTTTAATTTTACTAATATTTGGACTGCCAAACTTAAAAGAAGGAGCTATTGTTTTCACTGGCTTTGGTTTTGGTTTATTGATATATGCAGCCTTTTTATCAGCAACAGCTTTCTCTATTTGGTATTCCCTACTTAAATATAATAAAGCAGGAGAAATTACTATGTACAGATTTATGATTCCTGTTTCAGGGACAATACTTTCTCTTATATTTTTAAAAGAAGAATCAATGACTGTTGGCATAGGTTTAGGTTTAGTTTTAGTTTCGTTGGGCATAATTATTATTAATTGGCAAAAAACTAATAAAACTACATAATATAAATGCACAATGCACAATGCACAATTAAGGATGATTTTCTTCGTTCCTCAGAAAATCTTTAATTTAAATAAAAGATTTAACTATTCACTAATTACTGTAAACTATGCACTGTGAACTATGAACTATAAACTGTGAACTATAAACTGTGAACTAAATCAATAGGGTGATTTTTATGAAAGGGCTGTTTAAACAATTTAATGTTTTTCAAAAATTATTAATTTTTACTTTGATAAGTATATATATATTGTTTTTAATAATTGAATTAGGTCATAGATATGATACTAGTATGATAAAATTTATTAGTATTATAATATGTTTTATATTGACGTTGTCCTTTTGTAATAATAATGTAGGTAAAGAAGATTTTTATATGCTTTTAGTGGCAAGGATGCTTACAATTATTGCTGACTATTTTTTGCTATTAAAAGGAAGTGGCTTTATTTTTGGAATTGGAGTATTTTGTATAGTACAAAGTTTATATTTGTATAGACATTCAGTAGAATATAAAAAACTAAGTAAGATTTATAGTATCATTGTTGTAAATTTTTCAGTATGTGAAATGATAGTATATTCTTTATTAAAGGTGGAATATTTAATCAATATACTTATCGTAATATATTCTTTTACAATAATAATAGGTACATACATTGCCTTTTTTACTTATGAAAAAAGAAATTATACTAATTTAAATTACAATTTAGTTAGATTTGGTATGATATTGTTCTTACTGTGCGATTTAAATGTAGCTGTTTTTAATTATTTTCTAGGAAAAGAAGTGTTAATATTTGATTTGCTTAATATTTCAATAATATCAAATTATTTGATTTGGCTTTTTTATCTACCTTCTCAAGTATTTTTAGCATTAAGTTCTGTTAAAGAAAAGAGAACAATATTTTATTAATTGAAATGAGGTAAATATGAGTTTAAACATATTTGAAGATAAGCAGTTTTATAAAAAATTGATAGTAATTGCTATACCTATTATAGTGCAACAATTAATAGGATCTTCTTTAAATTTAGTGGATAATGTAATGATTGGGAGACTTGGGGAAACAAGTATAGCTTCTGTGGGGCTTGCAAATCAGTTCTATTTTATTTTTATGGTATTACTTTTTGGAATTAATAGTGGGAGTTCTATATTTACAGCTCAATATTGGGGGAAGAAAGATGTAAAAAATATAAGAAGAGTAATTGGATTGAATTTGTCTGCAAGCGTAGCTATAGGTTTGATTTTTACTTTAATAGCAATATTTTTCCCGAAACAAATATTGGGACTGTTTTCAAAGGATATAGAGGTTATTGAACTTGGAAGTAAGTATTTGAAAATAACAGCTTTTGGATATTTATTTAATGCAGTTAGTCTTGTTTATGGATATTCGACTAGATGTATTGGACAAGCAAAACTTCCTATGTATATTAGTGCAGTATCTTTAGGGGTAAATACAATTCTTAATTATGCATTAATTTTTGGTGAATTTGGTTTTCCTATGCTTGGAGTTGAAGGTGCGGCAATAGCTACTTTGGTGGCTAGATTTACAGAAATGTTACTATTAGTTTCCATAATATATTATAATAAAGGTGTACTTGCTGCGCAAATAAGTGAACTTTATGATTTTTCATTTGATTTTATGATGAAAATTCTTAAAACGTCTACGCCTGTTATTATGAATGAATTATTTTGGGTTTTGGGATCTACGGCATATTCAGCAGCTTATGCTAGAATTAATACAGAGGCTATTGCCTCGGTTCAGATTGCCAATACTATTCAAAATATTTTTTTTATTATATCAATTGGAATAGGAAATGCCAGTGGAGTTATGATAGGAAATGAAATTGGTAATAATAATGAACATAAAGTAATTGATTATACAAAAAAATTCTTTGCTATAGCAATTCCTTTTACAGCTATACTAGGGTTAATAATGTATATAGCGTCGCCATACTTCTTGCAATTGTATAAGGTTACTGATAGAGTTGCAATGAATTCAATAATTATTCTTAGAATTTTTTCGTCAGTGTTATGGTTGAAAACCATAAATATGTTAATCGTAGTAGGTATGCTTAGAAGTGGTGGAGATACTAAATATGCTATGTATATTGAAACGGCATCAGTGTGGCTAGTTGGTGTACCGCTTGCATTTATTGGTGCACTTGTTCTGAAATTGCCTGTGTATATTGTAGTGTTAATGACTTTGAGTGAGGAAGTTGTTAAATCTATCTTTGGGATAAAGAGAATTGTTTCGAGAAAATGGATTAATAATTTAGTCAATGATGACTAAATTACTGAGGGGGAGTATATATGAAAAAAAGTTTAGAATTTGCAAATGAATTAATTGATTTTATTTACCAGAGTCCAACAGCTTTTCATGCTATAGAAACAACAAAAGAAATATTAAAAAAATCTGGGTTTTCTGAAATAACAGCAATGGAAACTTGGAATCTAAAAAAAGAAGGAAAGTATTTTACTACAAAAAATGATTCTGCACTTATAGCATTTGTTATAGGAAACGGAGAATTAAATCAAAATGGATTTAGAATAGTAGGAGCTCATACAGATACGCCTTGTTTTAGAATAAAACCTAATAGTGAAATGGTATCTGATGGAAGTTATCTTAAATTAAATACTGAAGTCTATGGAGGCCCTATTTTAAATACTTGGCTTGACAGACCACTTTCAGTAGCGGGTAGAGTAACAACTAAAAGTGATGATATTTTTAATCCAAATATAAACTTTATAAATATAAATAAACCTATTATGATAATTCCTAATTTAGCTATTCATATGAATAGAGAGGTTAACAATGGAATAAAACTTAATCCTCAAGAGGATACATTACCTATCATTGGGCTTGTTAATGAAGAATTAGAAAAAGATGATTTGATACTAAATCTGATTAAAGATGAATTGAATATAGAAAAAGAAGAGATTTTGGATTTTGATTTATTTTTATATGAATTTGAAAAAGGAAGAATAGTAGGTTTGAATAATGAGTTTATTTCTTCAGGCAGACTAGATGATTTAGAATCAGCTCATTCAGCAATAAAAGCTATTAAAGATTTAGAAGGAGTTAAGCCTACTAACGTTTTAGTACTATTTGATAATGAAGAAATAGGAAGCTCTACAAAGCAAGGTGCTGACTCAAATATGTTATCAGATACTTTGGAAAGAATAGTATTTTCTTTAGGTGGCAATAGAGAAGATTTTTTCAGAACTTTATCAAGATCATATATGATTTCAGCAGATTCAGCTCATGCAGTACACCCTAATAGAAAAGAGAAATGTGATCCAACAAATAAACCTGAAATAAATAAAGGACCAGCTATAAAAATAAGTGCTAATCAAAAATATACTTCTGATAGTTTTTCATCAGCTGTATTTATGAGTATTTGCGAAAAAGCAGAAGTTCCTGTACAAAAATTTGTTAATAGATCAGATGAGAGAGGTGGTTCAACAATAGGACCAATCAATTCAACTCATCTTGGGATAAACTCAGTTGATATAGGAATCCCATTATTAGCAATGCATTCTATTAGAGAATTATGTGGGGTTGAAGATCATTATTACTTGTATAAATGCTTTAGGGAATTCTATAACAACTAGATAAAGTGATAATGCACAATGCACAATGCACAATGCACAGTATAAAAGAAAATGCACAATGCACAATGCACAGTATAAAAGAAAATGCACAATGCACAATGCACAATGTACAATTAAGGTGGAAATTTTTTAGCGGAGCTAAAAAATTTCTTTCAATTTATTAAAACATTAAAACATTAAAACATTTCAAAAGCTCAGTGACCTTTGGTCGTTGAGCTTTTGTTTTAGGTAGGTGTTTAAATAATTGGTTTAAATAATTGGTTTTAATAATAATTAGCAATTTGCAATTAAGGATGATTTTGCTACGCAAAATTTTAAAATTAGTTAAAGATTCTCTGAGGAACGAAGAGAATCATCCAAAATTGTGCATTGTAAATTGTGCATTGTGCATTGGTTTAAGATTGTGCATTGGTTTATGGTTTTGTATTGGTTAAAGTTCTTCCCTTAAAATAGAATAATATTTGCAGTCAACTAAGATTCCTTTATTGTTTTTAAGAATTTTTCTTAAGGTTCCTTCGTATTTTAGTCCACATTTCTTCATAACACAACCTGATGCAGGGTTGTCTACATCATGTCGCCCGGTTATTCTTTGAAATCCAATCTCCGTAAATAAAACATTTATAAGTGTTGAAAAAGCTTCAGTTATAATACCTTTATTCCAGAAATCTTTTCCTATACAATAACCCACTTCACAGTTTTCATTATCATTATCCATTGCAACAAGACTTATAGATCCAATAACTTCTCCTGTATTTTTTAGTTCGATTGCCCACTGATAAAATTCTGGATTATCGTAATTGCTAATCCATTCTGAAAGAATTTTTTCGGTTACAGCTAAATTACTATGTGTAGGCCATGTTAGATATTTAGTAACATCATCATCAGAAGTCCAGTTTTTATACATATCTTTTGCATCGAATGAAGTAAATTTTCGAAGAATTAATCTTTGGGTTTCTATTCTTTTAGTACCAATATGAATTAGCATATTCTTTCACCTCGTTTTATATAATAGCTATATTCCAAAATATTGTTTATATTAATTGAAATGTGCAATTAGCAATGTTCAATTAGCAATGAATGTTGATTTTGCTACGCAAAATCTTTAAATTAGTTAAAGATTCTCTGAGGGACGAAGAGAATCATCCACAATAATTGTGCATTGTGCATTGTGCATTGTGTATTGGTTTAAGGTTGTATTTTGATTTCAAATAAATATTTCTATATTATATATTAAATGGAATGGTTTATCAATATTAATTTAAAAATACTCAATAAAAAAATAGGTTAATATAAAAAAAATTGGGAATAATACATTGAGTAAACCCTTAAATAAATTTATAGAGGAGGATACTATGTATTATATGGTTGCAGTACTTTCGACAATGATTTTAATTTTATCATTATTGATATACATTTTTGCTATTAAAAATAAGAATGAAGTAAATCTGTTTGAGGATATTCCAGTTATAGATGTGGGAAATGAAGATTTAGAAAAACATGCAATAAATATTGCAAAGGATTATTCAACAGCAAAACAAACTAATTCAAAAAGAAGAATTATGACGAGTCTTGATAGAAGCTATAATAATATATTAAAGGGTTACGAGTATATTGATAGAGAAGTTAGAAATAAAAAAGATGTTGTTCCAGCTGGAGAATGGTTACTTGATAATTTGTATTTAATTGAAAAGGAATATAAACATATAAAACAAAGTATGCCAGAAGAGTACTATAGAAAACTTCCAGTTATAGATAAAGGGTTGATGAAAGGATATCCAAGAATATATCACATAGCTGTGGAAATGGTTACTCATACAGATGGAAAATTAGATGAAAATACTATTGTTAGATTTATTAATTCTTATCAAAAAAATTCTGTTTTATCAAGTGGTGAGCTATGGGCATTGCCGATTATGCTCAGAGTCGCATTGATACAAAATATTAGTAAAATTACTGTGAATATTCTTAATTCTCAAAAGGAAAAAGGAAGAGCAGATGATATATCAGATAGAATTATTAATTCTATTCAAAATAAGAATTTTGAAGATGAATTTGAAGAAATTAAGCAGTTAGATATAATATTTACTTCACATTTTTCAGAGAGATTATTGAAAGTACTAAGAGATAATGGAATAGACAATTCAGATATATATGTATGGATTGATGAAAAGCTTGAACTTTTAGAAACAAATTCTGAAAGAATAATTTCATTAGAGCATCAAAAACAAGCAAATTATCAATTTACTATGGGAAATTGTATTGATTCTATAAGACAGGTTGAAGGGTTAAATTGGAGAGATAGTTTTGAAAATTTAAGTTATGTTGAAAATATTTTAAGAGAAGATCCATCCAATATATATGAAAAAATGGATTTTGAAACGAGGGATTACTATAGGCATAGTGTTGAAAAAATAGCTAAGAAGATTAAAAGACCTGAATCTTTTGTAGCAAAAAAAGCAATACAATGTGCAAATGAAATAGGGTACTTTCAAGATGAGGATTATAAAAAACATGTAGGTTATTTTTTAATAGATGACGGTATTGATGATTTGAAGCAAAAACTAAGAGAAAATAAAGATAATATAAAAACCAATGATAGTTTTTTAAGAAAATATCGATTTCAATTATATGCAGGGATTATTATTATAGGTACATTACTTACAATGGGCAGTTTTATTTATGCGAGTTATGTAAATGACGTAGAGAGAAACTTATTAAAATATGTTATTGCTTTTTTGCTATTGATTGTACCTTGTAGCCAAATAGTAATTTCAATTGTAAACTGGAGCATTAATCATTTAACTAAACCCGCTTTTATTCCTAAAATGGAATTGAAAGAAGGTATAGGAAAAGATTTAAAAACAATAGTTGTAATTCCTACTATAGTTAATTCTGTTGATAAGGTAGAGGAAATGATATCTAATATGGAAGTCTACTATTTAGCTAATTGTGAGAAAAATATATATTTTACGTTGTTAGCTGATTTTAAAGACTGGGATAAAAAAGAAAATGCTGAAGATAGAAAAATTACAAAGACGGCCTTAGAAGCTATCAAAAGTTTGAATGAAAAATACTGTGATAAAGGTGAAGAAGTTTTTTATTTTTTGTGCAGATATAGACAATTTAACGAGAAGGAAGAAAAATGGATTGCGTGGGAAAGAAAAAGAGGTAAATTAGATGAATTTAACCGATTAATAAAAGGAGATAAGAATACTTCATATGACATAGTTAGCGGAAAAGTTGATAATTTATTAGGGGCAAAATATATTATTACTTTGGATGCAGATACAAAATTGCCTAGAGATACAGCAAAAGGTCTAATTGGTGCAATGAGTCATATTTTAAATAAACCTCATCTATATCAAGGAAGGAAAATGGTAAGAAGAGGATATGGAATAATGCAACCCAAGATAAGTGTAAGTAATATTAGTGCGAATAAAACACTATATTCGAAAATATTTTCTGGTGAAACAGGGATAGATACATATACTACTGCAGTTTCAGATGTATATCAAGATTTATTTGGTGAAGGAATTTTTACAGGAAAAGGGATATATGATGTAGATACATTTAATTATATGTTAAAAGATGAAATTCCTGACAATACTGTGCTTAGTCATGATTTGTTAGAAGGTTCCTATGCTAGATGTGCGTTGGTTACTGATCTTGAGCTTGTGGATGGATATCCAGCATACTATAATTCAAGCTCAAAACGACTTCACAGGTGGGTAAGAGGAGACTGGCAAATTATATCATGGCTTAAAAATAAAGAATCAATTAACAGACTATCTAAATGGAAAATAATCGATAATTTGAGAAGAAGTTTGCTTACTCCATCTATAGTATTATTAACTGCATTTTCTTTTAATGTTTTACCTGATGGGACAGATAAATGGCTTGTGGCAGCTTTTTTAGCTTTAATTACACCGCTTTTATTTGATGTTTCAGAAGTAGTAGCATCTCCCTTGAAGGGGATTAGTTTATCAGGTAAGCTTGAAGGTTGGAAAATGATAGCGGAGCAGGTGTTTTTAATTTTTTGTTTTATACCATATAATGCTTATCTAATGTTGGATGCAATTGTAAGAACAATATATAGAAAAATAATTAGTAAGAAACACTTACTTGAGTGGACCACAGCGGCAGATGTAGAGGAAAAATCTAAGAAAGATTTGATGGCGTACATAAGAAGTATGTTATCAGGTAGCGTAATTGGTGTTGCGATATTAATTTTAGCCTTTACTAGTTCAGTAGAGGCTGGATTAGTTATGATACCTACTTGCTTTTTGTGGATAGTTAGTCCAGCAATAGCTTATTATATTAGTAAAGATTTAGAAAAATACAATTATATTCTTTCAAAAAATGAAAAAGAATTACTTAAAACACTTAGTAGAAAAACTTGGGCCTATTTTGAGGATTTTCTTAATGAAGAAAGTAATTGGTTAGCTCCAGATAATTATCAAGAGAATCCTGATAATGGGGTTGCACAAAGGACTTCGCCAACCAATATGGGTATGGGGTTAATAACTAACACAACAGCTTATGATATGGGATATATTGATATTTTAGAATGTATTGATAGAATGGATAAAATCATGACTAGTATGGAAAGTCTGAGCAGATATAAAGGACATTTTTATAATTGGTATGATACACAAACTAAAGAAATTTTGAGACCAGAGTATGTATCTACTGTGGATAGTGGTAATTTAGTTGGTTATCTTTGGGTGACATCTAAAGCTTTAGAAGAATATTTGAATAAACCTGTTTGGAGTAGTAGTTTTAGTTCTGGTTTGCTTGATACTATAATATTAGCAAAAAAAGAATTAGAAGGAACATTGGGTATTAAAGATTATTATAGTTCTGTTGAAAATGAGTTGAATGATGAAGAAAATGACTTGTTAAAAAATAAAAGAATTTTGTTAGAGGTATGGGATAAATGTATAAAAATTAGTAAAAAAGAAAAAGAAAATGAATTGTATTGGAATGGAAAAGTTAAGGATATGCTTGGTAAGCATTTAATTCAAATGCAAAAAGTGTTTCCATGGGTAGATCTGCTATTCGAAAGTTCGGGTAAATTAGGAGTTTTTTCAGAGAGGTTACAAGAAATTATAGCTTCTTGTGATTTATCAAGTATTAACAAAGAGATTGATAAAGTAATAAAAGATGTAAACAGAACTAAATTTAAAGATAAAAATGAAATCTATGTATCCAAAGAATTAGTAAAATTATTGAAGAAGAGTAAGGAAGAGATAGATAAAATAATTTATAAAATCGAGAATTTAAGAAATAGATTAAATAATATGGCAGAAGCTACTGATTTTACAGTTTTGTATGAGGAGAAACGAGGCCTTTTCTCAATTGGATATGATATAGAAAAAGATACTCTTGGAAGAAGTTATTATGATTTGTTAGCATCTGAATCAAGGCAAGCTAGCTTTGTAGCTATTGCAAAAGGGGATGTAGATCAAAAACATTGGTTCAAATTGGGAAGATCAATGGCAGTTATGAATAGAGATAAAGGTCTAGTATCATGGAGTGGTACTATGTTTGAATATTTGATGCCTTTATTGATTATGAAAACTTATCCAAGAACTCTTTTACATGAGACTTATAGAGCTGTAATCGAAGGACAAAAGAGATATTGTAAAAATAGAAGGGTTCCATGGGGAATTTCTGAATCAGCCTTTAGAAGTTTTGATGTAAGTTTAAATTATCAATACAAAGCTTTTGGTATTCCTGGTATTGGACTTAAGAGGGGACTTGTGAATGAGTTAGTAATTTCTCCTTATTCAACTATTATGGCTATGCAATTAGACTTAAAAGGTTCTATTAGTAATGTTTATAAACTTATTGGTGAAGGAATGGAAGGTAGATATGGGTTATATGAATCTATAGACTATACAAAAGATAGGTTACCAAAAGGTAAAAGGAAAGCTATTGTTAAATGCTTTATGGTACATCATCAAGGGATGAGTCTTCTTGCATTGGATAATATCTTGAATGATAATGTTCTTCAAAATAGATTCCATTCTGTACCTCAAGTAAAGGCAACAGAATTGTTATTACAAGAAAAAGTTCCTAAGAGGATTGTGTATGAAAGAGAGCAAAAATTTGAAGCCTATGATTTTGTTCCAGAAAAGCAGAATATTGTTGTAAGAAAGTACAACGAAGCGCAAACAAGTATTCCAGAAACTCATTTACTTTCCAATGGGTCATATTCAGTAATGGTATCTAATAGTGGAAGTGGTTTCAGTAAATTAGATGATATGTCTGTGTATAGATGGAGAGAAGATGTTACTTTAGATAACTATGGTATGTATTTTTATGTAAAGGACCTAGAAAAGGATAATATTTTTAGTGCCACATATCAACCATTAAAGAGCATAGGTGATAAATATGAGGCAGTTTTTTCTTTAGATAAGGCTGAATTCAAGAGAGTAGATGGAGAGTTATCTACTCATACAGAAATTGCAGTATCAAATGAAGACAACTTAGAAGTTAGATTACTTTCGATTACTAATCATGGTGAGAATTCGAAATTTGTGGAAGTAACAAGTTATTCTGAAATTACTTTAGCTTCTTTTAATGCAGATTTGGTGCATCCTGCATTTGGAAATTTATTTATAAGAACTGAATATGAGGCTTCTCTAAATTGTATTTTGGCTAATAGAAGGCCAAGAGAAAAGGATGGAAAAAATCCGTGGATAATGCAATGTGTAACAGTAGAAGGGGACGAAATAGGAAATATTCAATATGAAACAAGTAGAAGAAATTTTGTTGGTAGAGGACGAGATTTATATAATCCAAATGTTATGGATGGAGATACGCCACTTACCAATACGGTTGGTGCAGTAATTGATCCAATAATAAGTATAAGAAGAAGAGTCAGGATTAAACAAGGAGAAACTTGTAAAATTGCTTTTGCAACAGCTGTAGGAGAATCAAAAGAAGGCGTTGTTGAATTAGCAAGAAAATATAGGGAAATGAATAATGTGAGGAGAGTATTTGAATTAGCTTGGACGCAAAGTCAAGTGGAAATGAATTATTTGGGAATAAAATCTCCTCAAGCTAATATGTATCAAGTTATGGCATCAAGAATTATTTTTCAAAATGAAATGTTTAAAGAAAGAAGCAATATAATTAAAGCTGTAAAAAGAAGTCAACAATCATTGTGGCAATATGGTATATCAGGAGATGTTCCTATTGTTTTAGTAGTTGTAAAAGAAGATAAGGATAGAGACTTAGTAAGACAAATGCTTAATCCGCATGAGTTTTGGAGTATAAAAGGACTAAAAGTAGATTTAATTATTTTAAATCTTCAAAATACTGCATACTATCAGCCGCTTCAAGAATCACTACGAGATTTAATTAATACTTCTCATGCAAGAGATAAAGTAAATGTATCAGGTGGGGTATTTATTAGAAGTAAATCTACAATGGATGAAGAAGATATTAATCTTATAAAAGCAATCGCTAGGTTAGTAATTGAAGGAGATAAAGGTTTTGTATTTAATCAAATTAAACCTACTCTAAAAGAAGAAAATAAAGAACAAATAATTGAAAAATTTGTTAGAACTAAAGTTAGATGTAATACTAAGCAGCATATATATGAAAAAGATAAATTGAAGTATTTTAATGGAATAGGTGGTTTTGACCTAAAAGATAATGAATATGAAATAAGACTTAAAGGTAATAATAATACACCTGCACCTTGGATAAATGTTATTGCAAATGGAGATTTTGGCTTTCATGTATCAGAGAGTGGAGCATCTTATACTTGGTTTAAAAATAGTAGAGAAAATAAGATAACTACTTGGTCTAATGATCCTATTAAAGATACAACTTCTGAAGCTCTGTTTATAAGAGATGAGGAAATGGGTATGTTTTGGAGTATAACACCAAAACCTATTAGAGATGAGCAAGAATATATTATTGAGCATGGTTTTGGATATTCAAACTTTAAACATTCAGCTTATGGAATAGTAGGAGAAACTAAGATGTTTGTTCCTATGACGGATAATGTGAAAATTCAAATAGTAAAATTAAAGAATGATAGTGAGGATGAAAGAAAATTATCTCTTTCATATTATGCTCAAACTGTAATTGGTGTAGTTCCACAGAAAACGGCAACTCATATAGCATCATACTTAAATGAGGATGAAAAATATATTTATGCACAGAATCCGTATAGTGGCCATTTTTCTGAAACACTAGCATATTTATCTACAGTAGGAGGAGGAAAGCAGAGTTTTACAGGTGATAGAAGTGAATTTATTGGTAGGTTAGGGTCTATACAAAAACCTCAGTTTATGGAAAAAAGTAGATTAAGCAATAAAGTTGGTGGAGGGTATGACCCTTGTATAGCTAATAATAGCAAATTTACATTAAAACCAGGGGAAGAAAAGACTTTACTTGTTCTTTTAGGAGCTGCTCAGTCAACAGCTGAAATTGATTCTGTTGTTGAAAAATATTCAGAAATAAGTGTAGCTCATGAAGAAATGGAAAAGAGCAAAAAATATTGGAAAGATATGCTTGGAACAATAAAAGTAAGTACTCCTGATAAAACTATGGATATTATGCTTAATGGGTGGTTTTTATATCAAACTATTGCATGTAGATTATGGTCAAGAACAGCTTTCTATCAATCAGGAGGAGCTTATGGATTTAGAGACCAGCTTCAAGATGTTATGTCCTTAAGCTATATCCAACCTGAAATGACGAGAAAACAAATCATATATGCTGCATCAAGGCAATTTATAGAAGGGGATGTTCAACATTGGTGGCATCCAGGCGTAGATAGTGGAATAAGAACTAGATTTTCGGATGATTTATTATGGCTTCCATACGTGACCATTGATTACATTAAGAACACAGGGGATTATTCAGTGTTAGATGAAGAAGCTTTTTATCTTGAAGATGAACCATTAAAAGAAGATGAAGATGAAAAATATACAATTTCAAGAACATCAGATCAAAAGGGAACTATTTATGAACACTGTATTAAGGCTATTGAGAGAGGTCTTAAGTTCGGAGAACATAATATACCTTTAATGGGCTGTGGTGATTGGAACGATGGAATGAATACTATTGGAAACAAAGGAAAAGGAGAGAGTGTTTGGGTAGGCTGGTTCTTGTATACAATACTCGATGATTTCAAGGAACTATGTAAATATAAAGAAGATAGTTATCGATCAGGAAGATATCATGAAATGCAAGAATTTATTAAGGAAAACCTAAATAAAAATGCATGGGATGGAAGTTGGTACAGAAGAGCTTATTTTGATGATGGAACTCCATTAGGTTCTATTGAAAATGAAGAATGTCAAATAGATTCACTTTCACAGTCTTGGTCTGTTATTTCACAGGCAGGAGAGGAAAAGAAAAAAGAAGAGGCTATGCATGCTTTGGAGAAATATCTTGTTAAATATGATAAAGGTATGGTATTACTTTTAACACCTGCTTTTGATAAGACAAAACTAGAGCCAGGATATATTAAAGGTTATGTACCTGGGGTAAGAGAAAATGGTGGTCAATATACTCATGCAGCTACATGG
>DAOUPR010000109.1 GCA_030626065.1 Clostridium sp.
AATAATATGAATATCAACAATATTCTAAAATAGAGCCTAAATTTAAAGTAGTATGTCTATACTTAATATAATAAATTTTCTTTGTTACATTAATATGTCAGAAATATTAAAAAAGAAGTTAAGAAAGTTAATAAAAATACTAAAAAATGTGGAATTTATGTGACTATGTATTTAAGTGTGCCTTATTTAATGTAGCGTTTATTTCTCCACCTATAAGGATTATAAGTGAGCTTATGTATAGCCATAGAAGTAAAGCTATAACTGCACCAATTCCACCATATAGCCTAGAATAATTATTAAAGTTATTTACATAGTACGAAAAAATTAAAGATGATAAAATCCAACCTATAGTTGTAAAAATTGCTCCAGGTAGTACTTGAATAAATGTTAATCTTATAGTTGGAGTTACTTTGTATATTAGTGCAAAAATAAAAATCATTGCAAATAATGAGACAAGATATCTTAATAAATCCCATAATAAGTTTATTTCCCAAGGTAGATTAAGCCATATGGTAACCTTTATGCCTATCAAATTCCCTAGAACAAGTAAAATGAAAGCGAAAATAATTAATAAGGCTAAACCAAAAGTACATAAAATAGACATAAGTTTTACAGAAATAAAGGATCGTTGCTCTTTTACACGATAAGCTTTATTTAATCCTCTAATTATTGCACTTATTCCTGTGGATGCAGCCCAAATTGTAATAATAGCACTAATAGACAATAAATTGCCGTTTGTGGAATCAAATATTTCTATTATAGTAGTATAAATGAGTTCAAAAACATTGTTTGGTAATATAGATTTAAGACTGTTTAAAACAGGTTTACTTTCTATAGGAACGTAACCAAGCAATGTAAGTAAAAAAATAATAAATGGGAAAAAAGAAAGCAAAAGGCTATAGGCTAGCTGTGAAGAAAGCGCTAGTACATCATCTCTATTTAACTTACGGAAAAATTTATATAACTTTTTCTGGTTAATCATAAAAAACTCCTTCTTTTAAAACATAGTTTACAGAGTGAAATGTGCAGTTCTTAAGATATATAGTGTAGAGTACAGCTTTTTAAAAGTATAGAGTGCAGAGTGCAGTTAAAACATAAAAAATAAAACAAAAGGGTGAAAACATAATTTGCTAATTAGCGTTTGTGTTGTAGAAACAATTTTCTTTATAGTTACAAAATCTAAAATTAACGTTTAATACCTTTTAAGAATAATAAAAATCTCTACTATTACCAATTTTCACAACACAAACTTATTATAAAGCATTAACAGTATTTTTGCATTGTTTTGATTTTCTTTTTTATTAGTATAAAACTAAAACTATAAAATTAGTACATAATTATATAAAAAAATGTGAAAAATTATAAAGAGGAAGAAATAATTATAATGCACAATGCAATTTATAAATCAAATGCACAATGCACAATGCACAATGAACAATGCACAATTGTGGATGATTTTGCTACGCAAAATCTTTGAATTAATTAAAGATTCTCTGATGTACGAAGAGAATCATAATTAATTGCTAATTGCAAATTGTAAATTATAAAAAATAAATACCTAAGAAAGAAACAAAAATTATTAATAAAATGATACTTACAATCATAATCAAAAAAAGGAGCGGGTTGATAGAATGCATGTATTTTATAAATATAATGGAAAGTTTGGAGCAGTAGAAGCTGATTTTACAGAAAGAAAGATAAATGATGCAATACAATGGAATTTACTTGCTGAAGAAGCCAAATATAATCCAAAAGAATTCATTCATATGACAAGAAAAGTATTAAATGAAATGTTTGAAGACGGAGATATAGATTATAGTTTTAAAAGTGAAGAAACTCTTGAGGAAAAGATAAAAACTTATGTACATCCTAAAATGGAGAGTGGAGCATTTGATTTGAATATTACACATGATAATAATGATCATTATTTAATGCATTTAGGGTTTGATAATAACTCGTATATTTCTTGATATATTTAGAAAAAAGAAGTTAGTTCAGTTTTATACTGGCTAGCTTCTTTTGGTTATTCATAATTTTAAAATGAAAAGAGAAAAATTGTAAGGCTAAAAATATTTAACATAAATAAAGTTATTGTGATAAAATATCATTAAACAAGTTAGGAATTTGTTCCCCAAAATAATGTATCAACATAACAATTTTATTGATATTATTTTCAAAAATAAAGTAATTAACCAGGGAGAAAGTTTATGTTAGATAATCTTATATTCAGTATTAGTATTGTAATGCCTATATTTTTAGTAATGTGTATGGGGTATATTTTAAAGGAGAAAAAAATAATTAATGATAACTTTATAAAAACTGCTAATATAATTATATTTAATATTGCGCTTCCTATAAAGTTGTTTAATGATGTGTCTAAAAGTTCTTTAGATGAATATTTCGATACTTTATTTATATCATTTGTTATAATAGGGCTTTTGATAAGTGTAATAGTAATTTGGATAATAGGAATATTTTTCATTAAAGATAAATCACAGTTAGGGGCTTTTATCCATGGTTCTTATAGAGGTAATTTTTTATATGTAGGTTTATCATTTATGGAAAACATAACGGGAACAATAGGATTAAAGACACCATTGATAATTGCATTAGCCGTACCTTTGGTTAATATATTAGCGGTTATTGTACTTACATTTACAGATGTAAGTACAACATCTAAAGTGAGTATTAAAGATACGCTTAAATCAGCATTTATTAATATAGTCAAAAATCCATTGATTATTGCAATATTTTTAGGTATAGTTGTTTCAATTATAGGAATAGAATTACCAGTAATCTTAACGAGCACTATGAGTTATTTTAAAGCGGTTGTAACTCCACTTGCATTAATTACTATAGGAGCTTCTTTTAACTTGCGAAATTCAGTGGGAAGTTTAGCACCAGCTTTTTTAGCAAGTGCAATAAAATTAGTTATTATGCCATTAATAGCTGTTGTACTAGCTATTTCAATGGGATTTACAAATGAAGATATAGTTTTGATTTATTTATTTTTTGGAGTACCAAGCGCAACGGTATCATATATTATGACAGCAGCAATGAATGGGGACAAGGATCTTAGTGCTAATATAATTATGACCACAACAATTCTTTCGGTATTATCTATGACAATATTTATCTTTTTCTTTAAGAGTGTGGGAATTATATAATAAATGATAGAATAATTCTTAAAAATAAGAGTGCTTCTTTTATAATGAAGAGTGCTGATTATAATTAGCAATTTGCAATTATGAATGATTTTGCTACGCAAAATCTTTTATTTAATTAAATAATTAAAGATTTTCTGACCAAAGGAAAGAAAATCAACATCAATTGCAAATTGAACATTGAAAATTGCAAATTATTTTTTAAAAGCAGTAGTTTAATATAAACAATATTTTAGAACATAGCTAATAAAAAAAAGGGGGATTATTATGAAAATTGTAAGATTTATTAAAGCTGGACAAGAAGACTATGGGGTATTAAATGCAGGAAATAAGATTCTTTCATTTAATAAGGTCTTCTGGGAAAAAGCACCTACCAATTATTTAGATGTTGTTGAAAACTTTGAAAAGGAATACAAGGATAAGATAAAGTTGTGTAGCTCAGAAGAGTACGATATAAATTTAGAAGATGTAGTTTTGAAATCACCTATTGATGAGCCAAGAAGAGGTGTTATTTGTTTAGGAAAAAACTATAGAGAACACGTCAATGAGGTCCCAAGTGCAATGGATTTAAAAGGTGGGATACCAACAGAGCCTATTTATTTTTGTAAATTGGTAGATGAACCAGTTGGACCAGGTGAAATAATTCCATTACATAGAGAACTTACTGATTCACTAGATTATGAAGCAGAATTAGGTCTTATAATAGGGAAAAAGGGGAAAAATATAGAGAGTGATGCTGTAGAAGACTATATATTTGGATATACAATAATTAATGATATATCAGTAAGAAATCTTCAAGCAAAACATATACAGTGGTTTAGAGGAAAGAGCGTAGATGGTACTTGTCCTATTGGACCATGTATTACAACAAAAGATGAAATTGATTTTCCAGTGGAATTAGATATTAAATCTTACGTAAATGGAGAGCTTAGACAAAATTCTAATACTAGAGAATTTATATTTGATATTCCATATGTGATAAGTGATTTTTCAAAAGATACTACTTTAAAAGTAGGTGATATTATTTCAACTGGTACTCCTGCTGGTGTGGGGATGGGATTTAAACCACCTGAGTTTCTTAAGGATGGGGATGAAGTTGTATGTGTTATTCAAGGAATTGGAGAACTAAGTAATGTGGTTAAATCTGGAGAAAAGAAAATGCACAATGCACAGTGCACAATGCACAATTGAGGATGATTTTCTTCCTGCGTCAGAAAATCTTTAATTAATTAAAAGATTAAAAGATTAGGCTCTGTTTTAAAGAGTTGTTGATTTATAAGGTATTGTTTAAATAAACAGTTTTTATTTATAGCCTATTTGCAATGTGCAATGTGCAATGTGCAATTTAGGTTGATACTCTCCTTTCGTCGAGAATCTTTAATTATTAAATTAATTCAAAGATTTTGCGTAGCAAAATCTTCCTTAATTGCAAATTGAACATTATCATTTGAACAAATCGTAATTTTTTAAACAGACATATAAAAATCAACAATATTCTAAAAAATAGCGAAAGATTAAAAGAAATTAAAAATAAAAGATAAAAGTCATAATAGATATAAAAGAGCTAGAAGAGTTTTGAATAGCAATGAAAAAGGTAGGCGATTTAAGCCTACCTTCCCATTTAGGGTAACAGGGGAATAACTATTCCATTTCTTGTAACATTATAACAGTTAGGTTGATGTTTTATCAAATGTGCTGGTATCAAAATCACAAGCTTTAATTAGCATAGTAAGAGAATGGTACATAACTAATTTCTAGGCGGCGTAGTTGTTATAGCAACGGCCGCAATGAGTATCCAATAGAGACACCTCCAGAATAATCATTTAGGAATAATTTATTCCGCCTGATAATATATAGAATCCCCTGAAAAACAAAAATTATTCACCTCTATTATAAAATTTACATAGAAAAAAATGATATTATTGATTAATTATAGAAAAATGGGTATAATTTAATTGGTAAACTTATGAAAAAATATAAATATAGTGGGGGAAGAGAATGATTTTTAAGAGATTTTGTAGAAAAAAATATTTTTTTGTCATAATTATTACTTTAATTTTTGCTGGTATTCTAAATATAGGGAGTCATGGTGTTGAAGTTAAAGCGGATGAGCTTTATGAGAAACATATCTTAATAATTGATTCCAATAATGAAAAGTATAAAGAATCAAATGATATTATTTTAGGGATAAAGAATTTTTTTAACAAGGATGAGAAGATGCCTACTATTGAGGTAGAGTATATGGATTCAAAACGAAATGATTTTGATTCATATGAGGAGGCTTTTGTAGGTTATGTTGAGGAAAAATATAAAGATAAGAAAATTGACTTAATTGTAACCGTTGACGAGAAAGCATTTGGATTAATGAAAAAATATCATCAGGATTTGTATTCTGATGTTCCTGTACTAGTTATGGGTGTTACTGATATAGACCTTAGTGATGTAGAAGACAAAGATCTATTTACAGGAATAGAGTTGAATTTAGAAATTAAGGATACGTTAGAAGTAGCCTATAATTTGCAACCTGATCTAAAAGAAGTCAAATTCATTATGGATTCCTCCTACACTAATAGCACATATGCTAAATTAGTAGAAGAGGCAATGGGTCAGTATAAGGATAAATTCGATTATTCTATAATTCAAATAGAAACATTTGAAGAAATTGAAAAGGAAATAACTACTATAGGAGAAGGACAAGCAGCCTTTGTATTTCCTGTGCATACCAATAATTTTTATAATTATTATATTCCAGAAAAGAAGCTTGACGATATGATGAAGAAAGCTACTGGACCTGTTTATTCCAGTTGGCAAATCATTATTGGGAGAGGTGCTACTGGTGGTAAGGTTAAAAATGGTTTCTATTATGCAATGGAAGTAAAAAAAACTTTTATGGATTTGCTAGGAGGAGTTAGTCCGTCAGAAATACCTATAGGGAAATCAGCAACATCTAAGTATTCATTTAACTATAATCATTTAGAAAAATTCCACTTAGATTCTGATTTACTACCAGAGGGGGCTAGTATAGTTAATGTACCTAATAAAGATATAGTAGTGCCTGAGGAAAAAGTTATTCCATATTCAATGATAGTAATTATAATTCTTTCATTAATTATAGGTGGGCTTATTATTAATATTATTAGACGAAAGGTTGCAGAAAAAAACGTAGAAGAAAAGAAAATGTTAATAAAGCAAATGGAAGAATATGAAAAACTCAGATCCGATTTCTTCGCAAATTTATCTCATGAGTTAAGAACACCTATAAATGTAATAAATAGTGCGATGCAATATATTGAAATGGTGCATAAAAATGAGAAGGTTGAAGAAAATAAGGAAAAACTTAAACAGTATAGAAATACAATTAAACAGAATAGTTATAGATTGTTAAGAATGATTAATAACTTAATAGATATAACTAAAATAGATGCTGGTTATTTTGAGTCGGATATGAAGAATTATAATATAGTGAATCTTGTTGAAGAAATTACTATGTCAGTAACTAGTTTAACTGAAAGTAAAGAAATTGACTTGATTTTTGATACCGATGAAGAAGAAAGAATTATTGCTTGTGATGGAGATATGATTGAAAGGATAATGCTAAATCTTCTTTCGAATGCAGTTAAATTTACAGACAAAGATGGTTCGATTTCAGTGAATATTATCAATAAAAAAGATTTTGTAAGAATTAAAGTTAAAGATACTGGTGTTGGTATACCTAAAGAGAAGAAAGATATGATTTTTGAGAGATTTGTCCAGGTATCAGAAACATTATCCAAAAATAAGAATGGTAGTGGAATTGGTTTATCACTAACTCAATCCTTAGTAAAGATTCACGGTGGAGATATTAGAGTTGAAAGTGAATATGGAAAAGGAACAGAATTTAGTTTTGATTTACCAGTTAAAATTTTAGAAGATAGTGAAGTTGAGGTTTATATGAATGAACTTCATAAAGAAAAAGTTAATGTTGAATTATCTGATTTGGAATAGACGCGTTATTTGACCTATATTATAACATAAATTGCTAATTGCACATTGCAAATTACAAATATTTTAAAGGTTGCGCTGTTGAGGAAATCGTGCTATAATAACCTAGGTTTAAAAAATAATAATCTTTAATTCAGTCCAGAGAGGCTGGTAAGATAGTGATGTTTATAAGTATATTATGCCGTAGTGCGTATATATAGCTTCTTACCAGTAATAGGTAGGAAGCTTTTTTATATTTTATTATAATATCAATACTTTAAATCAGTCCAGTGAGGCTGAAAAGGAGAAGAAAATTCTCCTGAAAGAATGGCTTTATTTTAAATGAAGCCTAAATATTAAAAGGGGGAAATAAAATGACAGAAAACGTAATGAACAAATCAAATGAATCAGAAAGTATCTTAGCTCAAGCTAAAAAGGTGATTTTAGCTTTGCAACATTTAATAGCAATGTTTGGAGCAACGGTTTTAGTGCCAATTATAACTGGTTTTGATCCAGCAGTAGCATTAGTTGCAGCAGGGTGTGGAACATTGATTTTCCATTTTTGTACAAAGAAAAAGGTTCCAGTATTTTTAGGTTCTTCATTCGCATTCATAGCACCTATTTTAATGGTAAAAGAGCAGTATGGTGATTTAGCTTATGCTCAAGGTGGAATTATGGTAGCGGGTTTGATTTATGTTTTGTTATCTTTATTAATAAATAAAATAGGTGTTGAAAGATTATCAAAGATTTTACCATCTCATGTAATAGGACCTATGATAATTGTAATAGGAATGAGTTTGCTGCCAGTAGCTATTAGCAGTGCAAGAGTTAATTTAGTAGTAGCAATAATTACTTTTAGTGTAGCGATACTAATCTCTACTTTTGGAAAAGGCTTTTTAAAGCAATTAGGAATACTTATAGCAATAACAATTGGATGCTTAATATGTGCCTTGATGGGAATTATAGATACAACAGCAGTAACTAATGTAGCGTTTGTTGCTGTTCCGAATTTCACAACTCCAAAATTTGCTTTTGGAGCAATAGCTATGATTGCACCAGTAGTAATAGCAACATTTATGGAGCATGTAGGAGATATTACAACTAACGGAACAGTGGTAGGAAAAGATTTTGTTAAAGATCCAGGTTTAAATAGAACATTACTTGGAGATGGACTTGCTACACTATTTGCTGGTTTAATAGGTGGACCTGCTAATACAACATATGGTGAGAATACAGGAGTACTTGCTATAACTAAAAACTACAATCCAGCAATTTTAAGATTAGCAGCAGTTTTCGCAATAATTCTTGGATTTGTTGCAAAAGTTGGTGGAGCATTAAGCTCAATTCCACAAACGGTAATGGGCGGTATTTCATTCATGTTGTTTGGTATGATTGCTCTAATAGGTGTAAGAACAATAAAAGACAATAATGTAGAATTTAATGCAAAGAATATTATTGTAATGGCATCAATAATAATAATTGGTTTAGGAACTTCTTACTTAAACACATACGCAGGAATTTCAATTGGAGTACCAATACCGGGAACAGGATCATCATTAACAGGTTTAAGCTTAGCAGCTGTTATGGGGATACTTTTGAATGCTGTTTTTATGGGACACAATAGATTTTCTAATAAAAAAGAAGCATAACTTTTACAAATTAGCAATTAACGATGATTTTGCGGTGCAAAATCTTTGAATTAAATTAATAATTAAAAGATTTATGGATAAAAGAGAAAGACGTTCTTAATTATAAATGAAAGAAATAATATGTATAAAAGAATCTTTTGCAGAAATGTGAGAGGTTCTTTTTATATTAGTATGAAGTTTGAAGAGCTTTTGATTAGAGTGCAGAGCTTTCTAAATTAAGAGTGCAGAGTGCGGAGTACTTTTGAAATTAATGTGCAGAGTGCGGAGTGCAGTTAAAAGATTAAAAGATTAAAAGATTAAAAGATTAAAAGATAAAAGATTAAAGGCAAAAGGCAAAAAGCAAAGATAAAAGATAGAGGATAAACAATTTGGGAAGATTAAGATAGGTTTTGGTTTTAGCCTGGGTAAAACTTCGTAAATTGATATGTAACGAGTACTTGTGGAAGTTATCCACTGACACCGGTTTGTAGTTTATCTATTGGGTTTAATAAAATACAGATTATCGGAGTTAGACGATAACGGATGGCCCCCTCCTAAATGGACAGGGTTCACTCTAGTTAACACTAACTTACA
>DAOUPR010000079.1 GCA_030626065.1 Clostridium sp.
ATATTTAATTATAAAAAGTTATATAGAAATGAGGGGATTAGATGACTAGAGAAAAAATGAATCTTCCATTAATACCATTAAGGGGATTAACTATTTTTCCTCAAATGGTGATACATTTTGATGTAGGTAGAGAAAAATCATTAAAAGCATTAGATGAAGCTATGCTAAAAGAACAAAAGATTTTTTTGACCTCACAAGTAGATGCAAAGGTTGAGGAACCTGATGAGAAAGATATTAATGTAATAGGAACTATTTGTAATATAAAACAAATACTCAAATTACCAGGAGATACTGTTAGGGTTCTTGTTGAAGGAGAAGAAAGAGCAGAGCTTATTGTTTATAATAAAAAAGACCCATATATTGAAGTTGAAGTAGAAGTTATAAATGATGAAGAGTGCGAAGATTTTACTGAATGTGAAGCAATGATGAGGTCAGTAAAAAATTCTTTCGAAGAATACATAAGATTATCAAGTGTTTCAGCAAATGAATCTTTCTTAAATATCGATGATATAGATGAACCAGGTGTATTTGCTGATGTTATAAGTTCATATATTAAAATGACTGAAGAATTAAAACAGCAGATTCTAGAAGCTATTAATGTTATGGATAGGTTAGAAAAGTTACTTGTAATATTAGAAAGAGAAATTGAAATATTAAAGGTAGAAAGAAAGATTGGATTAAAGGTAAAGAGCCAAATTGATAAGTCTCAAAAGGAGTACTTTTTACGAGAAAAAATAAAAGTTATTCAAGAAGAACTTGGAGAACAAGATGAAGATAAACTAGAGATAGAAGAATACAAAGAAAAAATAAAAAAAGCGAAGCTTCCTAAAGAAGCAAAGGATAAAGCACTTTATGAATTAAATAGGCTTTCTAAAATAGGGTCGTTTTCAGCAGAGGGTGGAGTTATTAGAACGTATCTTGATTGGATATTAGAACTCCCTTGGAATAAGAAAACAAAAGAAAGTTTAGAATTAGATAAAGTAAGAAAAATTCTTGAGTCAGAGCATTTTGGATTAGAAGATGTAAAGGAAAGAATAGTTGAATATTTAGCAGTTAAAAAAATAAGTAAAACTTTAAAAGGACCAATTCTTTGCCTTGTAGGTCCTCCAGGAGTAGGAAAGACATCAATAGCAAGATCAATAGCAAAGGCTGTGAATAGAAATTTTGTACGAATGTCTTTGGGTGGAGTAAGAGATGAAGCAGAGATAAGAGGGCACAGAAAAACTTATGTTGGTGCTATACCTGGTAGAGTGATTTATGGTATGAAGAAAGCTAAATCAAAGAATCCATTGTTTTTATTAGATGAGATAGATAAAATGAGCAATGATTTTAGAGGAGATCCTGCAGACGCATTATTAGAGGTTTTAGATGCGGAGCAGAATGATACCTTTAGAGATCATTTTTTAGAGTTAGACTTTGATTTATCGCAGGTTATGTTTATTACTACGGCTAATAGATTGGATACGATACCAAGGCCGTTATTAGATAGGATGGAAATAATAGATATTTCAGGTTACACATACGAAGAGAAATTTAATATTGCAACCGATTATTTAATACCAAAGCAATTAGAAGAGCATAGTATTAAGGATGATAAAATTACGTTTTCTAATAGAGCTATATACTATATTATCCAAAATTATACACGAGAATCTGGAGTAAGAGGGTTAGAAAGAAAGATAGCTACAGTTATTAGAAAAGCTATTACTGAAATAGTAGAAAATGATAAAGCAAAAGTGAATATTTCAGTTAATCATGTTAAAAAGTATTTAGGAGCAGAAATTTATAGTTATGAAAAAATAGATAATGAGGATAAAGTTGGTGTAGTAATGGGATTAGCTTGGACTGGGTATGGTGGTGATACACTTCCAGTGGAAGTTATGATAATGTCAGGTAAGGGGAATTTACAGCTTACAGGTCAACTTGGTGATGTTATGAAAGAATCTGCACAAGCTGGATTTACCTTTGTAAGAGCTAATGCATCTAAATATGATATTGATGAAGATTTCTATAAGAAATTTGATATTCATGTTCATGTTCCAGAGGGAGCAGTTCCTAAAGATGGACCATCAGCTGGAGTTACAATGATAACAGCAATGATTTCTGCATTAAGTGGCAGAAAAATCCGACATGATATAGCTATGACAGGTGAAATAACATTGACAGGTAGGGTTTTGCCAATAGGTGGACTTAAGGAAAAATCTTTAGCAGCTTATAGAGCTGGTATCAATACAATTATTATTCCTAAGGCGAATGAAAAAGATATAGATAAAATACCAAAATCAATTTTAAGAAAAATGAAGATAATAAAAGCAGAAAAAATAGATGAAGTACTAGAATATGCTTTGATAAGGGAGTAAGTAGATGTTAATAAAAAAATCAGAATTTTTAATCTCAGCGGTTAGTCCTTCACAGTATCCAACAGATAATAAAGTGGAAATTGCTTTTGTTGGTAGATCTAATGTAGGTAAATCTTCTTTGATAAACACTGTTTGTAATAGAAAAAAATTGGCTAAAACAAGTGGTAAACCAGGTAAAACTAGACTTATTAATTTTTTTACAATTAATGACCAGTTTTATTTTGTGGATTTGCCCGGATATGGATTTGCAAAAGTTTCTAAAGTTGAAAAAGAAAAATGGGGTAAGATGATTGAAAAATATTTGACTGACAGAATTCCATTAAAAAGAATAATTTTGTTAGTAGATTCAAGACATAAACCAACAAATGATGATATAGCAATGTATGAGTGGATAAAACATTTTAATTATGAAGCTATAATTGTTGCTACTAAAAGTGATAAATTGAAGAAAAGTGAATTAAATAAGAATAAAAAGATTATAAAAGAAACGTTAAACATTAGTCCGGAAGATAGATTGATATTTTTCTCAGCTTTGAAAAAGACTGGGATAGAAGAGTTTTTAAATACTTTTGATGAACTATAAGAATGTTTCCACAATAAAATATAAATTTTAAAAGCAGGATATTATAATATCCTGTTTTTTTTGTGTCAAAAAAAGAATTCGAAGAATAATATGTATTAAACGAAAGATGATATAGAGAGAATCGAAGAGAGGTGAAAAAAATGGATTTATCTCAGATGAGTAATGTAATGTCACTATTGAATGGATTGTCAGGAAGTGGTATTGAAGGAATGTTAGGCGGAGGCGCTAAAGATAAGAGTTGCGGTTGCGGGGGAGGACCTAAAAAATCAAGTTCTTTGTTCCTGTTTATATTAATATTACTTCTATGTTGTAAAGGAAAAAGAGGTTTAGGTGGTTCTAGTTGTGGCGGTAGCTCTTGCGGATTAGGAAACATTTGTGGAATAGGAAACTCTTGTGGAATAGGAAACTCTTGTGGAATAGGAAACTCTTGTGGATATAGCAAACCTTGTTGTAATACTAGATGTCTTGATGATTGTTGTTGTTTGAGAAAGAAAAAAGATAGAAAACGTTGTAAGAAACTCAAGAAGAAAATAGCAAAACAAAAACGTGAATGTTGTGGATGTTCACCATGTTCTGGATATGGCGGTCAATCAAATTGCTTTGGAGGAAGTGGTTGTAGCTGGATAATAATTCTTATAGTAATAGGATTATTATGTTCAAAATGTTGTAAAGGTGGAAAAGTAGGAGACTTATCAAGTCTTTTGAATTCACTAGGAGAACAAGATGAGGAAGTTACTAAAAATACTAATTATGATGATGAGTTTTCAATAGACGCGTAAGGTGGAAAAAGATTAATTTAAACTAAAGCCCAGAAAGGGGAGGTAATTATATGTCAAAATGTAAAAAAAATAATTGTAGTTGTTGTGGTATTAATCCATGTAAAGTATGCTTATTCTTATTAATATTATTTAGAGCAGGCATAATCAATCAAAATACTGGATCAATATTAGTATTTGTATTCTTATTATGCTGTGGAACAGGTAGACAACAAAGTCTTTGTTGTTGTAGAAGATAAAACTTATAATTAAGAATTATAAATTTGGCAATCAACTAAAAATAATCATTAGATGGTAAACTAAAAACCATTGCCCGAAAGGGGAGGTTAAATATGTCAAAAAAACGTGAATGTTGTTGCGAACGCAAATGCGGTGGCTTTGACCCATGTAAAGTGGCTTTGTTCCTATTAATTTTATTTAGAGCAGGAATTATATCACCAAATACAGGTATTACACTCGTATTATTATTCCTACTTTGTTGTGGAACTAGCTGTGGAAGTATATGTAGTGTAGGAAATAGCTGCGGAAGTTTATGTGGTAGATGCTAGATAGTATAGAAACGATTGATTAAAATTAGAATACATTAAACGAGGGCCCATGAGAGGGGGAATACGAATGTCAAGTAGAAATTGCTGTTGTGGAGGAATTGACCCATGTAGAGTAGCTTTGTTCTTAATAATATTAAGAAAAGCAGGAATAATATCTCCTAACACTGGAACATTGTTAGTATATATTTTCTTACTTTGTTGTGGGAATAGTTGTTCACAGAGTATCTGCTGTTGTAACAGATAGAAATTATAGGAGGGTAAATGCCCTCCTATTTATTTGAGGTGATAAGAATGTCCAAACATAAACATCATAAAAAAAGCGTATATGAAGAGGGAAACAGTTCTTTTGGAGTAGAAAATTTAGGATCAGTTTTAGGGAATTTTGATTTTAGTAGTATTTTAAATTTGCTTTCAAATATTGATATTAATAAAGTTTTAGAGATTGTAGGTAATTTTTCATCAAAAGCAAATGTGAATGTAAATTCTAATGATGGTAGCAGTGAGATGGTTTCCAATTTATTAAAAGCATTTGGTTCTTCTATGACTACAGGAGTAAATAATGACAATAATCAATATAATGAAATAAACCAAGGTGATTTAGCTAATGATGCTGAAAACAATCTCGATGATTTTAGAGATTTGATAAGTAAATTCAGTGATTATTACAATTCGAATAATGAAGAAATGGATGAATTTATAGTAGATAATAATATAATTGATCCGGTTGAAGCTACTACAGAAAGTATTGATATGAGTATAGATGATGATGACATAATAAACTTGCTGAATGCAATTCAAAGACTTGCAAATGATGAAGAGGTAGAAAAAATTGAGGTTATTAAAAATAATTTACAAAACATCAAATAGTTTTAGCATTAAGTGAATAAAAAGCTTGATAATGGACATATTATATAATGTATGTTGAGAGTAGTGAGAAATCACAATTCTCAAATTATGCTAAAACCCCCCATCCCCCTTTATATGACCGCTTTTAGCGGTCATATTTTATGGTTATAACTTGGATATGCTAACAAGTTCATATAAATCATTATCTTCAGGGTGTTCATTTTTGAAAATTAAAGTGTAAATGCAATAAACAAATTCATCGTTGTTATATTGGCTTTGTTGCCTAAACATACAGGTAAATTCAATTTCACAAGGAATACCATCTTTATTTGATTTCAAATCCTTAAAAAAACCATTTTCAAATATGTAGGCATTATCATTTGAACTTATACATTCGAGGGTATTTAAAGATTTTTGATTAATATTTTCAGAAATGTTATTTTCTAAGTATTTTTGAAAATTTTCTTTATCCGTATTTGTGACTACTGAAATAAATTGGGTAATAGAGTCCTTAATGCTTGGTTCTTTGTTATAGGTAAAAGGACTTAAACTTTTATTTATGTAGACATAATTAGAAAAATTAATATTATCCTTAGAGATTAAGCCGGAAATAATTTTAGGTGTTTTATTGTTGCTTATATCTAAAATTCCTAGAATATTACTATATTGAGATAGTAAGTTATTAAAATCAGTATCATTAAAATAAAATATATGTTGTATAGATTTGTTATCACTATTTCCTGATTGGTAAAAAATCTCAGGGATGTTGTCTCTATTAATATCAACAAAATTTAATAAAGGGGGCCAATATTCTAATGAAGCCCCAAAACTATTTAATTTTTCAGCAGGTTCTAAGGGGATACTGTTTTTATTACTATTTATTATAATGGAGTAATTACCTTCGTTATTCGTTATTATATTTAAAGCATCTTCTTTGCCATCACCTGTAAGGTCTAGTTTATAGGTGTTGGCTTCAGAAGCAAAATAGCTAGTTGTAAAAGTATCTTTAGTAGCACTGGTTTTTAAATATACAATAAATAATAGGAAAATAATTAGAAAAAGAAAGATATAGATTATATTTCTTTTTTTTATAAAGAGAACATTAAATTTCATATCATCACCTCTATACATTCTATGATATATAAAGCTGAATTATTTATAAAAAAAAAGGCTTTCGCCTTAATTATTTGTTACAATCTTTGCAAATACCGTAGAAATATACTTGATTAGATATTATTTCGTAATCGGTATAGTTTTTTATTGAATCATTTAAGCTTGAATAAGAAACGCCCATAATATCATCAACTTTTCCACATGAAATACATTGTATATGAGGGTGAGGTTCGACATTTGCATCATATCTAAAGTTACCTTCTCCAACGTTCAACTCTTGAACAAGCTTAACTGAAACTAGAGTTTTAAGTGCTTTGTAAACTGTTGCTAAACTCATAGTAGGATAATCAGTTTGTAGAGCTTTGTAAATTGTTTCAGCAGAAGGATGTTCATTAGTTGATTTTAAATACTTAAAAACTGCAATTCTTTGTGGTGTAAGTTTTAATTTTTTTTCTTTGAATACCTTCGTGATATTGTTCATTAGTACCGTCCTCGTTATATCCGTCTTATAATTATTATATAATAAATATTATTGTCAGTCAAATACAATAAAATTTAATTTTATTAAGATAATAATTTGAATACATTAATATAATGGTAAAGAGAGGGGGATTATATTTGAGAAAAACTTATGTATTAGATACAAATGTTATACTTTATTCTCCACAAGCAATTTATGGCTTTGATAATAGTAATGTTATTATTCCAGAAGTAGTGTTAGAAGAATTAGACAGTTTTAAAAAGAGTAATAATGAGTTAGGTGCAAATGCTAGAAAGGCTTCTAGACTAATTGATTCACTAAGGAAAGATGGTAAATTAAATGAAGGAGTAAAATTATCTAATGGGGCTATTTTAAGAGTAGAAATGAATCATTATGATACTAAAATCCCGTTTTCGTGGGATAAAGGAAAACCAGATAATAGAATTATTCAAGTATGTAAAGGTCTAAAAGAAAAAGGGGAAAATGTTTATTTAATAACTAAGGATATTTTTGAACGAATAAAGGCTGATACAGTAGATATTAATGTTGATGATTATAATGAGAAAGTAGTTCCAGAATATGAAAGTCAATACACGGGTAGAAAAGAAATATATATTGAAGAGTTAGAATTAAATAGGTTTTATGAAAAGAAAGGGTTAGAAATAAAAGATCTAGTGATATTTAATTATAAAAGTGGAATCCAAGAGGAAATAAATCTATATATTAATCAATTTTTGATCATTAGATCAATACAAAATCCTAAACATACAGCGCTAGGTAAATTTGATGGTGTTAAAATATTACCCCTCTTTTATAAAGACACAATACCACTTGGTATAACGCCAAGAAATGTTGGGCAAAGGTTTATGCTTGAAGCACTTTCATGTGATGCAAAGGATATACCTCTTGTTATAATAAAAGGTCCAGCAGGAACGGCAAAAACTTTATTTTCACTAGCTGTGGGCCTTCATAAAATAATGGAGGGAGCTAAGAAACAGTACAGAAGAGTTTTAGTATGTAGACCTAATGTAACTATGGACGAAAATATAGGTTATCTGCCAGGGTCAGAACAAGAAAAAATAGCTCCTTATATGAGACCTATAATGGATAACTTGGAGATATTAATTGATTCAAATGAAAAAGAGAGATATAAAAATGAAAGAGAATTAGCAGATAAGATACAAGAATTGTTTGATAGAAGAATAATTACTACAGAAGCGGTTGCATTTTTAAGAGGTAGATCTATAGTGAAAAATTGGGTAATAGTAGATGAAGCACAAAATTTAACCCCGAAGCAAGTTAAAGCAATAACGACAAGAGTGGGGGAAGGGACTAAGTTAGTTTTAGTAGGAGACCCTGAGCAAATAGATCATCCATTTTTAGATTATAGATCAAATGGACTATGCTATGCATCAGAAAGAATGAAAGGAAGTAAGCTTTGCAGTCAAGTTACATTAAAATATGATGAGTGTGAAAGGTCGCCATTAGCATTTGATGCGTCTAAAAGATTATAATTTAAAAGCAATGCACAATGCACAATGCACAATTGAGGAGGATTTTCTTACCTTTGGTAAGAAAATCTTTTATTTAATTAAAGCTTCATGGAAGAATGTAGAGAATTATCTTTCATTCATTGCACTCTTAATATTTCAAATTGGACATTATTATTTGAATTAAACTAAATTAAATTAGTTTAAGACAGAGCCTTACATAAAGTATTTATTTCTTATGTAAGAAAAGTAGGGTGAAGGGGGAAGTATTTATAGCTTATTTATAGTAAAATAATAGTAAATACTTATTAAAGGAATGATTGAATGTTTAATGACTTACTAAAAATAAAATTTGTAATTCTTCTTTATATTACTTTGATTTTTATGGAAGTTAATGATATAGATAGGGATGTTTTTATTATTTCAATTTTATTGTATATCTTTTTTAGTTTGATGATTTCTTTAATAGAAAATAGTAAATTAAAAGTTGTTTTCTTTATAGCATCGATTATTGTTATAATTGTTCCCTATAATTTTTTGTTTGAAGGATTTATGTTATTGTTACCTATAAATATTTATGAAGTACTGAGGTTTTTTAAGGTTAAGATATATTGGGGTGTAATATTAAATACAATAGTTTTATTTTATATAAACACTATCTATTATAAAGAGTATTTAATTTTTATATTAATCATATATGCGTATACAAATATTAGTATAGAATTAACTAACAAGGAAACGGCTTATGAGGAAGAAGTATATTGTTTGAAAAAGAAATTAACGAGATTAAATGATAAACTTAATAAAAGTTATGATTACCAAGAAAATTTAAAATATTTAACAAAGATAGAAGAAAGAAATATTATTGCACAAGAAATACATGATAACATTGGACATATTTTATCTGGATCGCTGATGCAGTTGGAAGCAGTTAAGATGTTAATAAGTAGAGATGAGAAGAAAGCAGAAAAAATGATAGTAGAAGTAATAAATGTAATGAGAGATGGTATGGAGAGTGTACGAAGCACACTTAAAAATATAAAACCAAGTAAAGAAGAGTTAGGTATTAATAGACTTAAAATGATGTTAAGTGATTTTCAAAATAAGAGTAATATAAATACCTTTTTAAATTATAATGAGTATGAAATTTCTAAGATATCTTTTTTAGTATGGAAATTAATATTTGATAATTTAAAAGAAATTATGACAAATACAATTAAATATTCAGAGGCTAGAAATTTACATATTGAAATAGAAAAATTAAATAAATTTTTAAGACTTTCTTCAAAAGATGATGGAGTAGGCTGTGCAAATATTATTAAAGGGTTAGGGCTACAGGGAATTGAGGAAAGAATTGAAAATATAGGCGGGAAAGTAATAATCGATGGAACTATTGGTTTTTCAATTATTATATTGATTCCCATAAAAGGAGAGTAATTTAATGAATGAGAAAATAAGAGTTGTTATTGCTGATGATGATTCTCTAATTAGAGATAGTTTGAGAATAATACTTAACTTAGAGGATGATTTAGAGGTAGTGGAAACAGCAGAAAATGGAAGAGATGCAGTTGATATATGTAGAAAATATAAGATTGATGTAGCATTGTTAGATGTAAGAATGCCTATAATGAATGGGGTACAAGCAGTTAAGGAGATAACTAAAAATACAGAAACTAAAACTTTGATTTTGACTACTTTCGATGAGGACGCGTATATAAACGAAGCTTTTTTTTATGGAGCAAAAGGGTATTTGCTTAAGAATAATTCGCCAGAAATAATAGTTAATGCGATTAAAGCTGTGCATGGAGGTAATACAGTGCTTCAAGATGTAATTATGGATAAATTTAAAAAGGGATTAAATAGAAATAGTTTCATAGATGACTATGCTTTTTCTAATAGAGAAAAAGAAATAATACAAGCTATTGCACAGGGGTTATCAAACAAACAAATCTCAGTAAAGTTATTTATTTCAGAGGGAACTGTAAAAAATTATATTAGCGGTATTTTGTCAAAGACCGGATTAAAACATAGAACACAGATAGCTATATATTATCTAACAAAATAGCCAAATTGGCTACTTTGTTATTTTTTTTAGAAATATTACTTTAGTCATATATTAAAATGACTTTATTGACTAAAAAAAATTAGAACTAAGTATAAAATATAATTATAGAGTTTTATAATAGAAATTCCACAGGACATTTTTAGGAGGTAAAAATTTGAAGATAGTTGAAATTGAAAATTTATATAAGAAATTTGGAAATGTATGTGCAGTTGACAATATTAGTTTAACAATTTATGAAGGTGAGATTTACGGCTTGTTAGGCCCTAATGGTGCTGGTAAAAGTACTACAATAAATATTCTTTGTAGTTTACTTAGAAAAAACAAAGGTGAGGTTAAAGTCTTAGAAAAAGATATAGAAAGGTATTCAAATTTTGTGAAGGGGAATATAGGATTGGTTCCTCAAGATATTGCAATTTATGAAGATTTAACTGCTTATGAAAATGTTAAATTTTTTGCTTCACTTTATGGAATTAAAGGAAAGATGTTAAAAGAAAGAACAATGGAGGCTTTAGAGTTTGTAGGGTTACAAGATAAAGTTAAAGTATATCCAAAATCTTTTTCAGGAGGAATGAAGAGAAGATTGAATATAGCTTGCGCTATTGCTCATAGGCCTAAATTAATTATAATGGACGAACCAACTGTAGGAATAGACCCTCAATCAAGAAATCATATTTTGAATTCGGTTAAAACGCTTAAAAAGATGGGATGTACAATTATTTACACCTCTCATTATATGGAAGAAGTTGAGAGTATTTGTACAAGGATAGGTATTATTGATCATGGTAAATTAATAGCAGAGGGAACAAAAGATGAATTGAAAGCAATAATAACAGAAAAGAATGTATTAACAGTAAGTGTAAAAGATATTGAAAAGATAAATGTTGATGAAATGAAATTGGTAAGTGGCGTAGATGATATTAG
>DAOUPR010000052.1 GCA_030626065.1 Clostridium sp.
AGGAGTGAATGATTCTGTACTCTTTACTAACAATAAAATGAAAGTATCTTTCATAAATAAAAACAATAACACTAGAATTTTAGTAGAATGTGCCTACTTTGGAAATGGCGGAATAAAAGTGGATTTAGTAGCCTACCGACCAGAAGATTTTCAAAGCTTAAATGTAGTTATCCCTTGGAATAAAAAAAGATTTCAATTTACTTCAAAACAAAACTGCCTAGCTGTTGAAGGTACTATACTATACAACAATAAAATTTACAGTTTTAACAAAGAAAGAAATTTTGCATCTCTTGATTTTGGAAGAGGACTATGGAAATATCGTACTATGTGGAACTGGGCAACTTGCTCTGGAATTTATGCTAATAAAACTATAGGGATTAATCTTGGTGGTTCTTGGACAGATGGAACAGGTATAAATGAAAATGCAATCTCCATTGACAATATTATATATAAAATAAATGACGATGTAATATTTGATTATGACTTTGAAAATTTAATGAAACCTTGGACTATTAAAACCAAAAAATCAAATAAAATAATTCTGCAGTTCTACCCAATTTTTAAAAGATTAGCTAAAACAAATGCTCTAATTGTCAATTCTAAAGTTTATCAAATAATCGGTGAATTTAGCGGAACTATTATTTTAGATAATTCTAAAAAAATCTATTTTCAAAATATAAAAGGCTGCACAGAAGAACATTATGCTAAATGGTAAACATTTCCTAAAATTCACAATCCACAACGTCAGAGACTTATTTGTTATAACTACTATTTATCCTATTGTTTATAAATTAGTGCATTTTCAAATCTGTTCTCATTTTAAATTCAAACAAAGCACATAGACAATCTTTGTCTATGTGCTAATTAGTTTATTCTGAAAGATAATTTTCAATATATTCGCTGGCACTTTTATATCCTGTTTTATATAGAGATAATCCTTTTTCTCTACTTAATTCAAAATCCGTAGTATTAACTCCATTTGTAGGTATTAAAATAGTTCTCTGCTTATTCTCAGGTAAAAGATGAATACTATTATTTTCATTAGGGACAGAAGCCGCTATATCATATAAAAAAGATAAAGGATCTGTTTTACCTGCTCCTGTATTAGAACTAATTTCATCTTGTTCATACTTAAATCCTATTGTTTTAACATCTTCTTCACAGCTATCAAATATATCAATAGGATAATTTCTTACTACCGCACCATCTACTATAAAATGATTTATACCATTTCTTTCTAACACAACAGGTTTAAAATAAAAAGGAATAGAGCAACTCATTCTTACAGCTTTTGCAACAGAAAATTTATCTGGCTTAATTCCATAATAAGGCAAGTCATCTGGAAGTACTAATTGTTTTTTCCTCGTTATATCAGATGCTATAATTTTAACCTTATAAACTCCATTTTCTTTTAAATCACTAAAAGTATATATACCCTTAGCTGCAAAAATATTATAAAAATACTCTTCCATATAATCTCCAGAAAATATACCCTTTTCTTTTAAAATTCCAATGTGCTTTCCAACAAAAGGTATACTTTGAATAGGATTTCTATCCATAAATTTGAGAAAGTTAGTATTAATCAAGAGCTTGTTTATTTCCTTACCAGTAAATCCTGAAGCTAAAAGTGCTGCCATAATAGCCCCTGATGAAGTCCCCGCTAATCTTCCCCATTTAAATCCACTATCCTCAAAACAATTAATAGCTCCAATTATTCCAATAGCTCTTATGCCTCCACCTTCAAAAACAGCATTTATTTTCATTCATTCACCTCATTCAAACTTATACTTTTAATACTATTATAATTACATAAGTTTATATTTGTTAATTTTAAATCTTTTATATTATAACATTTTTCCACTTGTAATTTATCAAGTTTACATATATTTAATACAAAAATTAATTTTCAAGATAATTAATTATATCATTAATAATATTTTCAAAATCCATTGATGTATCAAAATACTTTATGTTGTTCTCCTCACAAGCATTTTTCATTTTTTCACTGTAAAACTTCATATTTTTTATGTGATTCAAAATATAGTCATCATTCTGATTTGTTAACCAATCATTTTCATGATTTGGATAGTTTTTTACATCAATTACTTTTTTATTAATATCTATATTGGAAAATCCAACAAAACAAACCTTTTATAAACAATAACAAACCTATAAATATCAATGAAATCCCTACTGGAGCACCTATTAAAGTAACTATTAATATAATTCCCATTATTAATAGAGATATTCCAATTATAATAGCTGTCATGTTTCCAATTATTTTTACTATAAAAAAAAATCAATTTAAAAGGCAACAATAGCAGTTTTAAAATCATAATCACTCCTTATTCTTTTTATAATATCTAGTAACTTATAATAAATATTTAAAATTAGAGCTTCACATAAATCACTATATACTACTAAAATTAAAAAAAGGTTAAAATTTAATTAAAAATAATTCAGATATTAAAAAAGTACATTCAAAAGCTCTTGCTAAAGTTGTTCATTACCCAAAGAACATAGCTTTCCATGATTATGATGGGAAAGAGGTTTTATGTGATTTCATGAATATGAAGTATGGCAGTCATGCATTTATTGATGGGGATGGATATATTGCCTCTAGTCTTTCACTTAAAAATCATTCATCAATGAATTTTTATCTTCCTGATGAATGAGTAGATGTATATGATATAATTTCAATACGTAAAAAGGTTAGTATATTGTTTGATAAGGCTAATCTTTTGAATGTAAGGAAATGTGGTGAAATAAACTTTAAAATACCTAAATTAGTTTTGGCTCTACATTACAATTAAAAAATACTTTAAAGAATATGGGTATTAAAAGTGCTTTTGAGCCTAATGCAGACTTTACTGGATTGATAGATGATAACAGGAAACAGCCAAATCAACTTTAAAGGCTGTTTTTTTATAAAGTGAGAGAGCTTGTTCATTCTCTGCATTAACAACCAACATACAATCATCATATCCATTTTTTTGCCCTATTTCAATTCCTGCTTTTAACAATTCTCTACCTAAACCTTTCCTTTGATGTTCTGGTACTATAGCAATCGGTGCTATGAAGCTATAATTTCCTGTTTCATCAGTTTCTGATATAACTCTAATAACTCCTACAGGATTATGTTTCTGATACCACAGCACTTGCATACCATCTTCTAACAGATAATTGTCTTCTGCTTGTTTAATTACCATATCTTTAGTCATAGGGACTGCTGAACCTGCAAGATTTTCAAAAGCAATATTTCTGACATTTGCATAAACATCTTCATCTTGCCCTTTAAAGAATGGCTTCAATTGATACTCTTCCGACCAGTTCGCTCTAACTTTTTCCTCATTTTTCCTAATCATTATAAATGAAGTTCTGTAATATTTAAATCCTATGACATCTAATATATCAATTGTATCTGTAAGTTCGTCTGGTATAAACATTTCCAGTTTCCTAACATCTTTTTGCTTCGCAACAGCTGAGTCCATAAGTACAAACTCCATTAAAGCTTTATAATGTTTGGGGTCAGTTTGGATACAGTGATATATCAATAATCTTGATTTTGAATCTCTTAAATAATATTCATCTAAAAGTAATGACAACACTCCAATAATCCGATCTTCTTCCAACAAAAGAAATGTAGGGTTATCATCCGATACTGCCAGTTCTATAATATCTTCTTCATAAAGAAAAGAATCATCATGAACTGCACCATAGGTTCTACAATAGTTTTTAAATCCTTCTAGATACTTTTCCTGTAATTTTTCTACTCTCATAACTAACCTCCATTATTTCACTGATACATTCATAATAATTATACATTTTCGTGAAAAAGAGTACCCCCACTTATACAATTTTGATCGCGCTAATTTATCGTTGAAAAAAGGAAAATAGAATTATCCCTCTGAGATTTTATAAAATTTATTCTTTGATTAGCTTATTTATACATAAATTCAAAAACAAGCACCTGTAAGGTACTTACAAAAGATTACTTACTTTTTCATAATAATATGTGCTTCCACCATTCCACCCTCTTGTTTTACAAGGGGATGGAAGTCTCTTTTTTCTATTTTCTAGTCATCAGTACTACACACTCCACATGACTTGTTTGCGGGAACATTTCTACTGGTTGAATTTCATCAACTCTGTAATTATGTTTTACCAAAAACTTAAGGTCTCTAGCTTGAGTAACAGGGTTACATGAAATATAAATAATTTTATTAGGACTTAGTTTCACCAAAGAAGATAAGAATTTTTCATCACTTCCACTTCTAGGTGGATCCATAATCACTACATCTATCTTTTCACCTTCTTGTGCCTTCTTAACCATAAATTCTCCGGCGTCGTCTTGATAAAATCGCACATTTTTTATTTCATTCATTTTAGCGTTCTTAATGGCATCTTTTACTGCATCTTTATTTAATTCTACTCCAATAACCGATTTAACTTTTTTACTTAAAATAAGTCCTATTGTACCGATACCACAGTAAGCATCCAACACCTGCTCTGTTCCTTTAAAATCAGCCATTTCAATAGCCTTATTGTATAATTTTTCAGTTTGAATGGGATTAATTTGATAAAAAGATTTCGGAGATATATTAAAACTGCATCCACATAATATATCTTTAATTGTACCTTTTCCGTATAGAACTCTTTCCTTCTCTCCAAGTATCATACTTGTTCTTTTATCATTCACATTCATAATTATTGTTGTAATATCAGGATGTTTTTTTAATAAAGCTTTTACAAAATTGTTTTTTGAAGGAAATACATTAGTACCTGTAACTAAAACTACCATAACTTCTTTTGTTGTAAATCCAGTTTTAACAAGAACATGTCTTAAAAAGCCTTGTCTTCTCTCCTCGTCATAGGGTTTCATTTTAAAAGATTTCATAAGTTCTCTAATAGACGTATTTATTTCATCTGCCTTTGGGTCTTGAATAATACAACGGTCTACAGGGATGATTCTATGACTTTTTTCTTCATAAAATCCTGAAATAATTTCTCTATTATTGCTTTCAGTATATGTTGCATGTATCTTATTACGATAATCATATGGCTCTTCCATTTTAATAATTGAATTGACTTTACCATACTGTTTCATAAGCTCTTGAACAAATTTTTGTTTGAAATCTAATTGCCCTTCATATGACATATGTTGTAATTGACATCCTCCACATTGATGATAGTGAGGACATTTGGGTTTAACTCTGTATTGGGAAGATTTTGTAATTTTTAACACCTTCCCTATTGTAAAATCTCTTTTTCTTATAAATTGTATTTTAGCCTTTTCATCTTTTATTAGATATGGAACTTTCACTTTTGCATTCCTATGAAACACTATTCCTTTACCCTCTTCATCCATAGCTATACAATCAATTTCTAAGTTTTTATTATTAGAAATGTTTTTATTATTGGATTTATCTTTTAGAGCTGAATCCTTTTGATATTTTTTGTTATCATTAATTCCTTGATTATTACTTCTCTGATTATTTTTTCTTTTATTATTATTTTTTCTTTTATTCATTTTCACTCATCCTTTTATTACTCTACTTATTAGATTATTCATTTTTACATTATAGCATTCTTAAGGTATACATACAAAACTTAAACTACTTTATAAAATGATGATTCTCCTCGTACCTCATGGAATCTTTAATTAATTTAAAGACTTCCGAAGAATAAGGAAGTCATCCTTCATTGCAAACTGCACATTGCACATTGCAAATTGCACATTATTATTAAAATTAAAAATAATTTATTTAAACAACATTCTAATTCTCTACAACATTTTAAAATATACATAAAAAAACAGCTCCACACATAAAGGTTAGTTACCCAATGTGCAGAGCCTTATTTAATTTATTCAAATATAATCAACTAGTACTTTCCAAACTCATCATCACTTAATTGTATTGTGTTTCTTTTATTACTACTTTTATTACTACTTTTTTTACTATTATCTTTTGTTTCCTTTAAATTTACATCTTTCATATTATCAAGCATTTTTAAAACCTCAGGATTTAATTCTTCAAGTTTGTTTTCATATTTTTCTTTATCCTCATAGTTTTTCCTAGTATCTCTCAATTTAAATTGACTAATTTCCATTTTAAGCATCTCTGCTTGACTTGCAAGTTCTTCACTAGCAGCTGCAGTTTCTTCTGAATTAGCTGAGTTAGCTTGTACAATATTAGCAATCTGAGATACCCCTTTATTTATTTGCTCCACCCCTACTGCTTGTTCATTCGATGAAGTCGCTATATCTCCTATTAATTGAGATGTTTTTTCTATCTTTTCAACAATCTCACTTAAAGCTTCTGATGTAATATTTGCTAAATTAGTACCATCATTTACTTTTCTAATTGAATTTTCAATTAAAGTTGTTGTTTCCTTTGCAGCCTCTGCAGAACGTGCTGCTAGATTTCTAACTTCTTCTGCAACCACTGCAAACCCCTTACCATGTTCCCCTGCTCTTGCTGCTTCAACTGCTGCATTTAATGCTAGAATATTAGTTTGGAAAGCAATTTCATCAATTACTTTAATAATCTTTGAAATATTATTTGAAGAAATATTAATAGCCTCCATAGCCCCTAACATTTCCTGCATTTTTTGAGTACCTTCACCTGCATTTGTAAGTGCTTCTTCTGCAATTTCTTTTGCATTCTCTGCTCTTTCAGCATTATTTGTAGTTTGAGAATTAATTTCTTCAATAGAAGCAGATAATTGCTCAACGGAACTAGCTTGCTCAGTTGACCCTTGTGATAAAGATGTACTTGAATCCGACACTTGCCTTGATCCTGCTGCAACCTGCTCTGAAGCTGAATTTATGTTATTTACTATATCATTAAAATTATCCAATATGTCAGAAAGAGCCTTCGCTAAACCACCCATTTCATCTTTCCTCTTTAAATCTTTATCCGAAATTTCTAAAGAAAAATCACCAGCTGCAATTACTTTTAAATCTTCAGTAGCTTTTTCTATAGGTTTAATACCCTTTGCAATTAAAATATATATTACAAATGCAAGAAATGCACAACCAAGTAAAAATATAAGCAATAATTGACTTATTGTACCCGATAATTGAGTCAACATTTCCTTTTCATTTACTAATGTAAGGAGTGCCCATCCATTTACACTTATTGGTTCATAATCTAAATAATAATACTCATCATTATATTTTATTTTTTCACCGCCCTGTTCTCCATTAAGGGCTGCTTGTACATATTCCTTTAAGACAGCATCATCTGTTGCTTTTTCTTTTAATATTTTCGATTCTTCATTTGTATAAATATATGTACCAGATGCTGAAACTAAAATAGTATCACCTTTTTCTCCTATTTTAGCATTTTCCATAATTTTCGGAATTTGATCTAAACCCAGATCTACAGATACTACAGCAAAATTATAACCAGCCCTATCTTTTACCGCCTTGATTACTGAAATCATTGTACTTCCATTACTTGATACATAAGGGTCAGTAAAAACCACTTCATCTGATGAATTTGCAACATCATACCATGGTCGTGTTGTTACATCAAAATCTTCTCCTGATATCTCTCCATTATGAACTACATAGAAACTTGGGTCATATTTGGCTATCCATGCATCTTGTAGTAAAGGATAAGAATTCTTTATATAGTAAAGATTTTCACTTACCAATGGAAACATAGGATGTGTTGTAATATCTTCTCTCGTTTTAACTTCTTCCATGTACCTTCGCGTTGTACTATTTATTGCCATTTGTTCAGTTATTCTTGTACTTTGTTCAAAAATAGATGATATTTCTCCAACAGCTATGTGCGATTTTAATGCTATTGTTTCTTCAATATCCTTTACTAATGTTGTTTTTGTAGAATTGTATACTGTAATACCCGTTACGAAAAAAGTTAAAATCATAGCTCCTACAATTAATATACTTAACCTAGTTGCCATTTTTTTGTTTAATTTCCTAATCATTCCTAGCCCCCTAATCTCGTCACATTTTGACATTTGTTTTTATTCTAATAAACATTATAATACAATTATCTCTGAATATAAAGAAATTATAGCTTTTCATTAATAAATTTAATTAAAATTTATTAACAGCTATAATTCCCTCTTAAAAAATAACCATATTATCTGTCATATTTCAACTATATTGTAAATAGTCAATTAATTTCATTACGCACTTATCAAATCAGTTTTTATTATAGTGTAAACAACCAAATAGCAAGCCCTACAAAAGCAGCAGCCCAAACATAAAAGAATATCACTGTGCCTTTATCACCAAGTATTTTTCTGAATAATTTTATCTTAGCCATTTCCCATATTGAGGTTGGTTTCTTAACTGCAATATAAACTACTGCACCTGCATAAAGTATTGCGAGTATTCCTAATAAATAATATTAATTCATAAATCTTACCCCCTTCTTCTTTTTTGATTCTATTCTGGAGAATTGCTTAAATAAACTAGTTTTATTATTATATAGGTTATTCTTTCTTATATTAGTGTGCAGAGTCCAATGTACAGAGTGCAGTTAAAACATTAAAGATTAAGTCATTATAACCTTAAGCCATCAAAAGCTTACAATCTTAAACATCACAGTTAATATTGATTATCCTCACTCTTCAAAAAGTATTTTATCTTTTTATTAATTAAAGATTTTGCGCAGCAAAATCATCCTAAATTGTGCATTGTGCATTGTGCATTGTGCATTATTATTAGTTCAATCCATTTCTAATTCTCTTACTCAACAACAAGAACACAACAGCTGTAAGTGCAATTATTAAACCAGAATTTAATAAAATCATATTCCAAGTTGCTGTTTTTAAAATTATTGCATCTATAGATCTATATGCCCAGTAAAATGGAGACCAATATAATAAAAATTGCCATTTATCCGCTAAGAATATTCCTCCAAACACAGAAGCCATAATCGGTATAAAAACCATCTTCATACTAGCAACTGCTCCGATAGGCTCCTTATTAACAACACCGATTCCAAAACCAATAATCACACTAATAATCGCTATACTAATTACCGTCACTATTGTCATTCCTATATTTAAATCGTTAAATCCTAATATCCACAGAGTACCTGCCGTTCCTATTATAGGGACAATAAAACCAAGTAAACCTTTTCCAATTACAAATTCCATTTTAGATATAGCTGCCACATTAACTGCTGCAAGCGTATTCTCCATTTTTTCTTCCACCAAAGCAAGTAAAATTATCATACCTCCAAATACCGACCCAAATACTATCCAAAAATTTGCTCCGTATTGTTTAAGTGGAGATAATGTCTTACCTATATCTGAAATTTTCACTTCTACTGGCAATTCCAAATCTTTATTTTTATAGGAATCTACTATGAATTGCAACATCTCGATTCCGCCTTCAATTTCATTACCTTGGTTAATAATCTCATAGCCATGTTCTGTTTTAACTAAACCAAAAACATCATCCATTTTAGTGACCCTTGTTTTAATGTTTTCTATGCTATCTAACTGCTCTACTTTACCATAATCCTCTAAATAAGTAATCATAGTTTTACTTATTGTATCGTCAACAGCAATATTAATAGTAGCCGACCCTGCACTTGGTATAAGAGCTCTTAAAATAAAAGCCAACAAGAAAGGGGCAATCATAATATAAATAATAAGGAAATCTCTAGTACCACTTTTCAAATCTCGAAACATAAATTGCAAATATCCTCTTTATCATATTGTCACCTCCTATACCGTTAATGTTTTCTTAAATCGATGATTAGCTAGCATAAAAATAACAATTGCTGCTAAACCAAAACCAACCACATTAGTATAAACAAATCCAATATCGGGATTATCAAGTATTATCTCTCTAAAAGCAAAAAGCATTGGATAAGATGGTAACAGTCTAATAGCAAGTGGTGAAAAAGCTGGCATATAATAAGAAACTGAAGCAATACCCAGTATTATAATACTCATATATAGCCATCCCATAGCTTTAGTCATATTATCAAAGAAACTTGCAATAAAGAGTCCTACAGCTGACCCAAACAAGTTAGTCGCAATTAATAATAATGTAAAATGGAAATAATGTGCCTTAAGTCCTGCAAGTGGAATCAATATTAAAAATCCAGAGATTATACCAGACACCATGATGACACCAACTTTCCCCAATAAGTACTGCCACATGCTATTAGGTGTTACTGCTAGTGCACGAATTGTTCCTTCTTCTTTATCTAAAAAGATGTAAGATGCTATTATAAATAATCCCATAAAAGCTGCATTTAGTGTTAAAATAACTGGTAACATATTTAATCGATCACTTAATTTCTCTGAATTATCCTCTAAAGTTGTAACAGATGTAACATCTTCATACCCAGGTACTTCCTTTGCAAATGCAGTTTGAATTGAAGTTTCTAAAATATTTCTAAATTTTTGATCTTCATATCCTTGAAGTACATAATCATAAACAACTTTTCCATTTTCTAGTGATATATTTAACCCTACACTACTCTTTTCATCTTCAACTTTATTAAGTACCTCTTCATTTGTTTCTAATATAATGAATTCATCATCCATTTCACTTAGTGCTTCTTTAACCTGATCTCCTAATACTCCTTCAATTTCAATACTAGTGTATACTGTCATTGATTTATCAAAATTCTCTGGCACAACTAAGAGCAGAACAGCAACAATAATAAGTGCAAAGCCTATTTCAACATAAAAGTAAAAACTTTTCATCGATAATTTCATATCTTTAAGGAAGTTATATAAAAGTTTCATATTATTTAAGCCCCCTACCTGTGACCTTAATAAAGATTTCTTCTAAAGTAGCTTCTTTTGTATGCATAAGTTCAATATTTCCGCTATTTATAATATTATTTAATTTCAAACGCTCTTTTTCATCTATTAATGATAAAGCTTCCTTTTTCAAAATCTCTCCTTCTCGGTATTCAACCTCAACTAATTTTTCACCATATTGAAGTTTTAGATTACGAGGTGAATCAATAAGCTTAATCTCTCCATCAATAATGAAAGCAACTCTATCACAAAGCTCATCTGCTGCAAACATATTGTGAGTTGTTAAAAATACAGTAGTTCCTTTCTTTTTCTTTTCCTTAACAATTTCTTTAATCTGACTAGCAATAGCTGGGTCAAGACCTGTTGTTGGCTCATCAAGAAACCATAATTCTGGATTATTAAGCATACTGCGGACAAAGGTAAGTCTATGTTTCATTCCTTTTGAGAACTCTCCTGCTTTCTTATTACCCACTTGCTCCAACCCTACAAGCTTAAGTAATTCTTTTGGGTCTACGGTATCTACATCAAAAAGTTTACGGTAAAATTCTAAATTTTCAAGAGCAGTTAACTTGCCATATACATTTGATTGCTCAAAAGAAACGCCTATCTTATTAAACATTTTACGATTTTTCTTCTTAACATCATATCCAGCAACAGTTACATTTCCTTTTTGAAGTTGTAATAATCCAGTAAGAACACCTTGTGTAGTTGACTTTCCTGCACCTGATGGACCAAGGAATCCAAAAACCTCACCTTTTCCAACCTCAAAATCAGCATTTTTAACTGAGTAATTGTCATCTTTTGTATACGAGTGATATAATCCTTCTACTTTAATCATTTACATTACCCCCTTTATTTGAAGTCTTTATTCCATATTGAATAAAATCCAATAATTTGTCCACTGTACTCATTATGCCTTCATCCCATTTTTCATTATCTTTACTATCTTCTATACAAATATCTTGATAATATTCTAATGTAACTACATTCATTGAAGATATAATATAACTCACAAACTTAACATCAATATCTTCTCGAATTTCACCTTTTTCTATTGCCTGTTTTAATAATCCTTCAAAGACACCATAAGCATTAGTTATATTTTCTCCCATTATTTTTTTGTAAATAGGCTTATCTTTATCTTTAAGAATTCTATTACCTATGGTAACTAATTTAGGATTAGCATTTGCAAATCTAAGTCCTGATAAATACAGTTCTCTTATTAATGTAAAAAAATCAACTTCATTAGGATTTTTCATAACTCCTGATAAATATTTCAACTTTTCTTCTGCCATTCTCTGCATCAAATGCTTAAAAAGATCTAATTTATCCTCAAAGTATTGATAAAAGCTTCCCTTAGCAATACCACATTCTCTTATTATTCTGTTAACACTTGCTTTATCATAACCATATTCAGCAAACTCATCTATAGCTACATTCTCAATCATTAACCTTTTTTCGTGGGCTAAATTGAAAAAAGTATCTTTTGGCATTTCATCACCTGCTTTTCTTTGTGACTATAGAGTCATATGACTCAAAAGTCATGTGACTCTATAGTCATATTTTATTATATATACGTTTTCATGTCAATATAAATTAATCTTATTCCAATACCTTAATCCCATTACTTATTCTAGATTCGTTATTCTAAATATTTATAAACATTATTTTATTAATGTTTATCGTTATTTTTATTACGCTTTTCGTTAATTTATTCTTGCTTATATTTATTTTTACTTATATAATATATTTAATAAATAGTTTCTATAAAAGTATTATATTGGAGGTAAAATTATGAAATTAAAAAATAACTACCGTAATATTAATAAATTGCATTCTTTAGTACAGCTTCTTTATTTTTCAGCTATACTTTTAGCTATTTTTGCTTTAATTGCTCCTTTTTCTATACCCTTTATTCCTAATTCTAATATTTTATTTGAAAAAAGCATTTATGCATGGGTTTATTCCGCAAGAATACCTCTGCATATAGGCACAGCTGCCTTTATTGTTGAAGGTAGTATTCCGAGATATCTGCTAGCATTTTTACCCATTGATATGATAAATATTAGACCTGCTATTATCGTACATTATCTAATTAGCATGTATTTTCCTAATATACTTGCTATTATTGCACTTAAAAAAACGCTTGCCTTAACTACTGATGTGATAAATAAAGAAACTCCTTTTCAGCTAAAACATGTAAAATCATTGCGACATTTTTCTTGTCTGATATTATTATATTCCACTTTAGGAAATACTCTTTTATGTGTATTAAATAGTATATTTGTCGTTGATTTTTTTTACATCGAAGCAAAATTTTCATGGCTGGGTATATTAATTGGTATTATGGGATATATTTTGTCTGATATTTTAAAATATGGATTATTCTTGCAATATGAATATGATACGACTTTATAAGGAGGATATAAATGGCTATTATTATACGTTTAGACAGAGTACTAGCAGATAAAAAAATGAAATTGAACGAACTCGCTAATCTTGTATCTATTTCTCCTGTAAATCTATCAAATATTAAAACTGGTAAAATAAAAGCAATTCGTTTTTCTACATTAGATGCCATTTGTAAAACACTAGAATGTCAACCCGGAGATATCCTGGAATATGTTGATGATTAAACACAAAATCACTGGTACTAATTAATAAATTGTAATTCATTAATTAGTACCAGTGTTCTTAGTTAGTAAGCTTGCTGCATCACTAGCTTTACTTATATAAACCTTCTATTTGTGGGTATTTCTCAACAAACACCTCATTTGCTTTTTCTAATTTTTCTATATACT
>DAOUPR010000162.1 GCA_030626065.1 Clostridium sp.
GAAAAGATCAAAAGGGAATATTCCCAGCTGCTTGTGATTTTTCAACTGATCTTCATTCAATGGGACAATACATGCAAGATGGATTAAGAATGATGTTTGAAACTCAACTTAATGTAGAAAAGCCTAGAAAATCAGTTATATTAGAAGCTAATGAAGAAGATTTAGATGGACTTAACTATCTTGAAGGAAAAGATATGGATTTTGTAAACAATCAAGCTTTCAGCGGAACAGTTTTAGCTCACGTAGATGGTGCGGTTCCTAATATAGTATTAAATATCCCAGAACTTACACCTTACTATTTTGGATATATGGTTTATTTCTTTGAAAAAGCTTGTGGATTAAGCGGATATTTATTAGGAGTTAATCCATTTAATCAACCTGGAGTTGAAGCATATAAGAAAAATATGTTTGCTTTACTTGGAAAACCAGGGTATGAAGATTTAAGAAAAGAATTATTAGAAAGACTTTAATATATGGATATTAATTAAACAATAATTGATATGAAATAGTATTGTTTTTATAAAGAGTTATTAATCTTGATTAATGTGCAATGTGAAATGTGCAGTGTGTAATTAATGATAATTTTCTTCCCTTTGGTCAGAAAATTTTTAATTGCCAATTGCTAATTGAACATTGCACATTATTATTATATATAAAACATAAAGTTAATATATAATTTTAATTAAGATAATTTTTAATAAAAAAGTTCAGGCTTTTGGAAGTGGGGTTATACTTTGAGAATAATAGTAGATGCTGATTCTTGTCCTTCAAGAGAGATAATGGTAAAGGCAGGAAAAGAGTTTGATTTAGAAGTAATAATGTTTTGTGATTTAGATCATTTTATTGAAAGTGATTATGCAGAAGTTAGAATTTGTGATAGCGGATTTCAAAGTGTGGATATGAAAATTATTAATGAAGTTAAAAAAGGAGATATAGTTGTATCAGGTGATTATGGAGTAGCAGCAGCTGTATTAGGTAAAAAAGCTTATGCAATAAGCCCTAACGGAAAAGAATATACAGATGATAATATTGAGAGACTTCTTTTTGAGAGACATATGGCGGCTAAGGTAAGAAGAGGCGGAGGAAAAGCTGGAAAACATAAAAAGAGAACTAGTGAAGATGTTGATAGGCTTTATAATAGGCTAGTTAGGATAATTAGAAGAGATAACATATAATAAATGCACAATGCACAATGCACAATTAAGGAGGAAATTTTTTAGCGGAGCTAAAAAATTTCTTTTTATTTATTGAAGAAAAAGTTAATTCAAAAGCCAATTCAAAAGCCAATTAAAACATTAATAGAAACAGAAATAAAGGCAAAATAAAGTTTGAATTTAAATTAAATTTAATACTAAAATAGAGATTAACATTCCTATGTACCAAGGTGGTTAGCGATTTGTATTATGTTCCCAATATTCAACTATTAACTTTTTTATTCGTCAAGTATTCTTTTATTCTTGAATTGTTCAATTATTTACTCTCTTATTCTTTTATTCTTTTATTAATTAAAGATTCTCCGAAGAATGAGGAGAATCATCCTCAATTGTGCATTGTAAATTGTGCATTGAACTAAGGCTGTGCATTGAACTAAAGGTCCTCTCTATAAAATACACTCGCACTTATACTTTCAAGATGTAAAGAGTCTAATTCAACGCAAGTTAATGGCTGTGTGCTAGCACGATATTTATTGACAACTTGAGTTAGTCGCATTTTTTCTCCTAAGTATACATCTACAGAGTAAGGGTTTGGATTAAAAATCACAATTATTTCTTTCCAAGTTTCATCCTTTGATAAATGAATTATTTTATAGGCAATAACATTTTGTGGAGTGTTGTCTAAAAACTGTATAGAATTTTTGACTTGTTCTTCTGTTTTAAGTTTAAATGCTGGATGATTTCTCCTTATATTTATTAAACCCTTTAAATATTCATTTAAATCATTAAATTGAGATTTTCTGTCCCAATCTAGCCAATTTATTTTTTCAGGAGAATTATAACTGTTTTCAATTCCGTTTTTTGTTCTTGCGAATTCCATTCCTGAATGGATAAAAGGAACCCCTTGGGAAGTCAATAAAATTGCAAAGGATAATTTCATTATATTTTTCTTGTCATCAACAGAGTATTCGGATGAATTTAGATTAAATTTATCCCACAAAGTATGATTGTCATGGCAAGATAAATAGTTAATTGATTGAATTGGATTTAAAAATTTTGAATTATGTTCATTAAAATAATTAATTCCAGCAACTATACAATTTTTAAGGTTATATTCTTGATTGTTTTTGCCGTTTGAATAACCTTTATCATTGGATACAAAGTTATTACCTTTTACGGTATCTCTAAAAAAATCATTGAAAAATCCTATACAGGGCATTTTGTAGGAATTATCTATGCTAGCTTTTAAATTATTATCTAACAAAGTATTTAAGTTCCAGCCTTCGCCATATACCATAATATTATTGTTAAACATTTTAAGTTTAGTATGAATTTTATTCATAGTATTTATATCTAAAATACCCATTAGGTCAAACCTAAAACCATCTATATGATATTCTTCAGCCCAAAAGAGGACGGAATCAATTATAAACCGTGTCATCATCTTATTTTCAGAGGCAGTATCATTTCCAACACCTGTTCCATTTGAAGGAATGCCGTAATTATCAAATCTAAAATAATATCCAGGAAATATTTTTTCAAAGCTGCTTTCTTCTATTATAAATAAGTGATTATATACTACATCCATGTTTACCCCAATTTTATTTTTATGAAAATGAAGAATCATTTCCTTGAGTTCTTTAATTCTAACTAAAGGGTCATAAGGATTACAAGAAAAGGAACCTTCAGGGGCATTAAAATTTACTGGATCATAACCCCAATTATATTTAATTGGATTTTTTTCATCTACGCTAGAATGGCTGAAATCAAAGCAGGGTAAAAGTTGAACGTGTGTTATACCTAAATCTTTTATGTGAGAGAAGGCAGTGGATAAACCTAATTTAGATTGAGAGTTATCCTCTGTTAAACCTAAATATTTACCGCTGTTTTTGACATTGCTATTTTTATTTGCAGAGATATCTCGAATACTTAGTTCATAAATAATACTTTCAGTATGGTCTTTTAGAGTTGGACCTTTGTCACTAGCCCAATCTAGGGGGTTGGTTTGTGCTAAATCTATTATAGCTCCTCTAAAACCGTTAATTCCAATAGCTTTAGCGTAGGGGTCAATTGTTTCACTTATCTTCCCATAAACATTAACTTTATAAGTGTAAAAGTAATTTTTAAGATTTCTTTTTATTGTAGTGCTCCAGAGACCATTTATCTCTTGCATTGTAAATTCTTCAACAGTATAAGCTTCATCAATATCACCAGTATTATATATAAGTACAGATACTGTTGTAGCTGCAGGGGACCATACTTTGAAGGTAGTTTGATCTTCAGTGTATAAGTAGCCTAATTTATCAGTAGTATAATATCTACTATTAAAGGAATCAGTTTTATATAGTGGAAAATAAAATATTTTTGTTTCATTATTTTCATATAAAATAAAAGCTTCAGATTTAATAGAAAGTTCTTTTTCTAATTCTAATATAATAAAATTTTCGTCAAATTTCTTTACATTTAATATATTTACAAAATTATTTCCATTTTTTATTGAAAAAGTGCTTTCATTTATATTAAAATAGTCATATATTTTAATTTTAACTTTATTAAAATCTATAAGCAATGCTGTTTTTATGAACATACTTTGTCCTCCTGAAAATAGCAGAAAATTATGGCTCTTTAATTATAAACTGAATAATTCTACAAGTCAAAAATAGAGTATTAGAATAAAGTGTAATATAATAAAGGTATTACTTTTAAAATCTAGTATTATTAAATGTATAGGGGCTGAAGCATATGAATAATTTCACATTTGAAACTGGATCTAAATCACCTGGTATTAAAAATGAACAAATATTAATAAGGGTAAACAACGAGGAGAATGGTGAAGAATATTTTTATAAATTCATGGTGGGAATTGATGGTAAATGGAAGACTCTTAGAGGCTATGAAAAGACAAATGAAATTCGATGGATACCAACTAAAATAGGGAATTATATTATTATGGTTCAGATTAAAGAATACAAAAGCATAAAGCCATTTGATTTTATATTAAAAGAAAAATATAAAGTAGTCGATGAAAGAGATAGACAAAATGGAAAGGAGACTGATGAGAATAATATGACAGGAAGAAAAGAAGAAAAAGATTCAGTAGAGATTGAAATAAATAATGTTGAACAAAATGAAGCTAACAATATAGAAGATAAGGTTGAAATGAAAATATCAGCAGATGATATTAGAATAAAAAAGATTAATATTAATAAAATGATTGAAAATGGAAAAGTTAATTTTTTGGATTTAGAAATTATCCCTAATATAAAAGGAGATTTTCTTTATAAATTTATAATTAATAATAATAAAGAAAAAGATGTGATGGGATATAGCGATTTAAGTTTTATTAGTTTTTCACCTGATGATGTAGAGAGTTATAAAATAGAAACATACATAAAGGAAGCAAAAGAAAAAAAAGGTTATGAAGACAAGGCATTTTCTAATGTATATATCAATGATAAAGATGGGAAATATATTGATTATACAATATTGAATATTAAAGATTATTATAGAATTGGTGATGATATAATTATTGATTTTAATTTCTCTTTAAAAAATATTGAGGATTATATATATTCAATAAAAATTGATGGTATTAAAATTGAAGAGTCAAATTTCACTAACAATAGTAGATTACATATTAAGCCTAAGAGTGCAGGAGTGTATACTGTATATATTGGCAAGAAGAAGGGTGAAGAAGAGAAAAATAAATCAATGTATGGGATATTGAAATTCAAGGTGAATTCAATGAATCCTGTAAAAATAAAAGAGGTTAGATTAGATAAAGAAGAGGTATTTATAAATGATTTTGTAACTGTTAGTGTAGAAGCTGAGGGTGGTAAATATATTTTATACGAATTTTATATGAAAATTGATGATAAATGGGAAAAGGTACAAAAATATAGCAAGAAAAACTTTTTCACATTTATGCCAGTAGAAAAGAATATATATAACTTGTTTATTGTGGCAAAAAGTAATACTAGTAATGAGCAATATGATGATCAGTATAAATTGGATATAAATGTTTTGAAAGAAAGAAGCAGTTCTTAATATTGTTGTTTTGACTTTAATATAATCATATAGACTCAGGAATATTTTTAACAATTATTAATTTTTGAAGGAAAAAAATTAATAATTATATAAAAATGCAATTTTTTGTGTAAATGCCTTGCAATTTAAGGTTTATTTTAATATAATTACGTTGCAAGGGTAATTAAAAAGTTATTTGAAAATGAATAGTCCCCTTTTTACGAAGAATCCCAGCCCCAGGGTATTCTTCACCCTAATGCATAGAATTTTGCTATCCACCGTTTGGATAGCATTTTTTTTTAGGTAAAAAATGCAAGAAGGATTTCTTGCATTATTTTTTTTGCTTTAAAATAATGAAGTGATGAAGTGAAGTGTGGTAAAATGATAGTATCTATTTTATAGTGAGGTGATTATATGTCAGATTACAATACAAAATTGAAAAATTCTGAGATGGATTTTCTTTGTGAGGCTATTTTATCATTAGAGAACATAGATGAATGTTATAAATTCTTTGAAGATATTTTTACTATTCATGAAATAAAATCGGCAGAACAAAGACTTCAAGTAGCTAAGATGTTGAAACAGAAAAAAACATATACAGAGATAGCAAAGATTACAGGAGCTAGTACAGCAACAATTAGTAGAGTTAATAAATGTTTAAATTATGGTAGTGATGGATATAATTTGGTATTAAATAAAATTAATTGGGAAGAATAAAAGGCAAATATAACCCAAGCGATGAGGAGTGTTTTGATGGAATTAAAAGCATTATTAAATAAAGAACAATATGAAGCAGCAACGACTATAGAAGGACCTTTATTGGTACTAGCTGGTGCAGGAAGTGGTAAAACTAGAGTACTTACATATAGAATTGCACATATGATTCAGGATAAAGATATTCCTGCATATAACATATTAGCTATAACTTTTACGAATAAAGCAGCAGGTGAAATGAGAGAACGAGTAAAGAAATTAATTGGTGATGAAGTTGATAATATGTGGATATCTACTTTCCACTCTTCTTGCGTTAGAATATTAAGAAGAGAAATTGAAAAAATAGGATATAACAAGAATTTTGGAATCTATGATTCATACGATCAAAAAACTCTCATGAAAGAATGTATGAAGGAATTAGATATTAATGATAAAGATATGAATGAAAGAGAAATACTTAGTAAAATTGGTAGTTTAAAAGATGACCTTATATCTTATAAGGAATTTGAAAAAGAAGCTGAAGGGAATTATAGATTAGAGAAAATTGCAAAAGCATACAAGATGTATCAAAAAAAATTAAAAAGTAATAATGCTTTGGATTTTGACGATTTGATTTACAATACAGTTATGTTATTAAGAAGTGATGAAGAAACTTTAGAGTTTTATAGAAGAAAGTTTAAATATATTATGGTAGATGAGTATCAAGATACTAATAGAGCACAGTATGAATTGGTTAGACTATTAGTTGGGAAGCAAAATAATATATTTGTAGTTGGTGATGATGACCAATGTATATATCAGTGGAGAGGTGCTGATATAAGGAATATTCTCGAGTTTGAAAAAGATTATTTAAATACAAAGGTTATAAAATTAGAACAAAATTATCGTTCGAAGGAAAATATTCTTAATGCTGCAAATAGTGTAATAAAAAATAATCAGTATAGAAAATCTAAGGTTTTGAGAACTGAAAATGAATCTGGAGAAAAAATCAAGGTTTATAGAGCATATTCAGATCTTTCAGAAGCTGAATTTGTGTCAAAAACCTTAGAAACTATAAAAAATGATGAAAATAAATCTTTTAAAGATTTTGCTGTTCTTTATAGGACTAATGCACAATCAAGGGTATTAGAAGATTCATTTATGAAGAAAAATATTCCTTATAGAATTATAGGAGGATTGAAGTTCTACGATAGAAAAGAAATAAAAGATATAATGTCATATTTGAAATTAATCAACAATCCATTAGATGATGTTAGTTATAGAAGGATTATAAACC
>DAOUPR010000195.1 GCA_030626065.1 Clostridium sp.
ATTAAATCACAAAATCAACACCCCAAAAATGAGCTCAATACTACTATAGAAGAACCAGGAACTAACGAAAGCGGTATTGAAGCTAAGAAGAATGGATGGCAATAGTTAAGAAAAGTGCGGATTGATATTCGCACTTTTTATAAAATGAATTGTTGTTATAATTAACAAATAATAGTGTATATTATTTGTTAAAAATATATTTATTTTTGTCTAGATTTAGTTGATAATACTTCCAGTATCCTGATAAACTTTATACAGATTTCAACAAATATAAAGAAATTAAAGTTTATCTAAAATAGGCTCTCAGATGAGAGCCTATTTTAATATCTATATATTAGTTTGCTGCACCAGCGGCTGCGGAAGATGCAGCTATGGCAGCAATCATAGCAGCCTGTTGAGCTGCAATAATAGCTTGAATTGAAACATTTAAAGTTGTATCTATTAAGATGTCTTCAGATTGTTCATTGACATATTGACAGGATATAATTGCAGAAGCAATAAGTATATGCATACCTTTTCCTAGCCATTTATAGTGTTTTATTTTTTTTAAGTAGCTTGCTATTTCAATTAAATCGGCAATTAACATATTTTCATCTATATCTAATAAAGTTACCACGCCAATAGCAGCATAATAATCAGAAGATACATTTAACTTATTATTTTTAAGCTCTTTTAGAATTCTGCCACATTTTTTGGTTGTTTCACTTGTTTCATTTTGGCTGAAAACTAAAATATGAGATAACATCTGTAGACCATTACTTTTTCTAAAACCTTGTGTACTTAATTCAGTATAGTAAGCTTCTAAAATTTGGGGGTTGTGATTAGTACTGGCTAATAATATGGCTAAAGCATAATCATCACCACTGGTTAAAAATGGATGATTTTCTTTCATATCTTGATATATATCTTTAGCTTTTTTAAGATGAGCTTCTACCTGAGCATCATCACATACGCTAATTAAAGTATACAAGGCTGAAGGAAGATAAGTGCCACTTTTAAATCCAACTTCTTTCATTTTTTTTTCATTGTTAAGTATGCGGTCAAAGTCTCGCTGTGGTATATCACTTGATGCTGATAGCAACCCAGCCAATATAAACATCATATTTCCTCTAAAACTGGAAAATACGCCTGTTTCTCTTTTTATATAAGCTTTCATTTCTTCTATCTGATTTGTATTGAGTAATTTATCTTTCATGGTAAATGTTAATGATATGAGATGTTTAGCTAAATCATTGTCCCATTTAAAAGTTTTTCTCAAAACTTCATAATCTTGAATTATCTTATCTAGTTTACTTTGATATACTTCTTTCATAATAAGCCTCCTATCTTTCATGAGATTAATAAATAATCATTTATGGTTAGTTGTGTAGATTTAAGTATTTATATTTTAAAGTATATCATAATCATATGATGACTGGATATTTAATATGAAACAAAGAAATGTTCTAGTAAGGTGAAAATTGAAAGAAAAAGCATATTTCTGTTAACAAGTGAATGAACGTTAATTTATAATATGTTTATGGGTAAGAAAAGAAAGTTGAATATGAGAATCAAAGGTGATAAAAAAAACCTTTTATACTATATGTAAATCCTACTACGAGTATATTGAAACCCATAAGAAGGAATATAATTTCATAAATCAATTTAAAAGCTGCCCAGCGTTGAGAGAACATTGTATAAGTAAAATAGAGCATATTTAGCAAATAAATAATTTAATAAATAGATTTAAAGAAGAAGGCAAGATTAAAAATATTGATAATAAGCTGATATTTTTATTTTTACTGTTTTCGTATGAAATGATTTGGGATAGAATAATTGTGAGATAATGTTTAGCTAATTCTTTTTTATCAATGTAAAAAAATTACAATATATAACTGATAAGCTTTGAATAATTATTCTCTTTAATATATATACTAATGATGTTAATATTATTAAAACAAAGGAGAAGAAAATTATGAATAACAATAAAAATAGAAAAAGAGACAGAAAAAAAAGCAATCCAGAATTAAGAAAGATGGAACCGAGAGATAATGCAAATACAGGAATAATAGATGGTGAAAAAGTTGGGGTACATGAATCACAGCATGAAAAATAGATATTGTATTGCCATTAGTCAATCAGTATAATAAAGATAAATCTTACAGAAACTTTATTTTTACAGATGTAAAAATAAAAGATTTTATGGGCTATAGGCTGTATAAATTTATTATGTTTTTATTAAAATAGCGGTAAGTAATCTTAAGGATGACTTACTGCTGTTTTGATTATACATGGGACAAGTATTGATGAAACAAAGCTCACTCAAATAGTTAAAGAATATAGATCACAATGTGAGTTAATTGTTATTGGTTCTTATAATGATAAAACTTATATAAATAAAGTTATAGAATTAGGGAGCCTTTTGGTTAATTTGGATATGGGGGGAATTGTAAATGGCTAGTTTTGAGAGTAAAGTACTAAATAATATACTTAGATTTTCAAAAATAAAAAATTCTATAGATAAAGTATTTGATAATGATGAATTTGGTAAAGGTGATATCAATGAACCGCCTAAAAAATTATATCAAAATATGGATATAGAAAAAAAGATAACAAAAGGAAGAAATACATTTATATTAAAGCCAAAGCAAAAGGCTAATAATACCTATATTTTATATCTTCATGGAGGAGCGTATATATATGGTTTTACTAAAATGCACTGGAAATTTTTAGATATTTTAGTTCGGAAATCAGGATGTACAATTATCGCATGCGATTATCCTTTGGCACCTAAATTCAAATATAAAGATTCTTTTGAAATGGTAATACCTATTTATAAAGAGCTTGTAGAAAAAGTAGGTGGCGAAAATGTTATTATTATGGGGGATTCTTCTGGAGGCGGCTTTGCACTTGCGCTAGCTCAAAAAATAAAGGAAGAAAATTATATTAAGGCAAGTCAGATAATATTAATATCTCCTTGGTTAGATGTAACTTTAAAAAATCCAGAAATAAAGACTATTGATTCAAAAGATCCTATACTAGGAATAAGTGGTTTGCAAAGGGCAGGGCGAGCATATGCAGGAGATTTTGATCTTAATAATTATTTGTTAAGTCCGATAAATGGACAGGTTGAAGGACTAGGTAAAATAAGTGTTTTTATTGGGACTAATGATATATTAGAACCTGATGCAAGAAAGTTTAAGTCAATTACAGAAGAAAAAAACATTAACATTAATTATTATGAGTATAAAGATATGGTACATGTTTGGCCACTGCTTAATTTACCTGAATCTAAAAAAGCAATAGATCAAATAATTACCTTGGTAAAATCTAATTAAATTGAGAGAGCCTGTATTAAGGTTCTTTTTGTTGTTATAAAACACAGAAATATATGGTAAAGTAGCAGGAGCTGTTGCAGAATTTACGGATATAAATAAGTTTTGTACTGATGAGAATTGAAATAAATTACGTTAAATTTTAAGGATTGGTGTAGGTTTAAAATGCTCTTTAATATAGTTAAATAAAGAGCATACATCTTTGTTAGATTTTGAACTATAAGAAGTGCAGCAAAATAAATACCCTGGTTTTGGAGTAAGTAAACGACGTACTACAATATTTGGATTCTTGATATGAGTTACCATAGCTGAGGTTACCGTTGCGATACCTGTGTTTTCAACCATAGCATTTACATAATTTAAACTACAGCTAGAAGATACAATAATATGTGGTTGAATATTGGTTAAAGTGCAATAATAGTCAAATAATTGTCGTAAGATATTTTCTTTAGAGCCGGTGATAATGGATTCACCATCTAGAAGTGTAAAGTCCATTGGACAATTATAATTTGCTAATGGATGGTCTTTATATATCGCAGCATACATATAACCCTCTGTTATAAGAAAACTGTTAAATAATTTTGTATCAAAGGGATTAACTAAAAATGCAATATCCAATTCGTTTTTAAGCAATTTTTGAATACAAATTTGCTTGGACCATTCTTGAATTTCTATTTTAATATCCGTATGGTTTTTTTGATAATTAATAAGAAAATTGGTATTAAGACCATTTGAAATTCCGTGTGCAAATGCAAGTGATATGTGTTTTCCTTTGTTTTGTTTATACTTTTCAAGTAGTTCTAATGTTTCAGTGTAATCTATGTACATATTTTGTAGATGTGAGTAGATTTGGTTGCAAACTTCTGTTGGAATAACACCTGATTTTGAGCGTTTAAATAGTACAATATCTAGTTCTTTTTCTAAAGATTGTATCTGTCTGCTCAAGCCTTGCTGTGTTATAAATAGCTTTTTACTAGCTTTTGAAAAGTTTTGTTCTTCATACAGTTTTAGAAATGATTCTATAAATTTCATTTGCAATTGTATCTCCACCTTTTATAAAAGGATTATAATTATATTTTACAACGAATTGTTGTAAAAGTAAATATTTAGTTGTTTTACTATTATTTGAAGGTATGATAAGGTTTTAACATAGGGAGTTATGAATGTTCTGATTAATCGGGAAAGGGGATATTATCATGAGTGAGTTTAAAGTTTTTGAAATCAAGCAGGGTATTTTAGAAAACAATAATCGACGAGCTGATTTATTGAGAAATAAACTGAGTGCAGAAAAGACATTTTTACTTAATCTGATGTCATCACCAGGTTAAGGTAAAACAACTACACTAATGAAAACGATTAATATACTTAAAGATGAAATGGATACGGCAGATTTTTTTGAGTTTGACTTTGAAGCGTTAAAACAGGAAAAGGAATGGAAGAATGGTTTAATTGGTTATGTACAGCAGTAAAAGAGTGGAATCAATAAAAGGACATGCTTGTATAAAAAAGACTGTGTTTTATAAGAATATTGATATTTAAACATTCTCAGAGGAATGATGAGAATTATCATTAATTCCATATTAATTATAAATAAATACTTTATATAGAAATAAATCTTATTCATATCAATAATTCTTTAAAATAGAGACAATAAAAAATATTGGGGGTTGTAATAAATGGCAATGAGAAAAAAGATTGCAGAGTTAGCTAAGAAAATATGCGGTGGAACGGCATTGATGATTAAAATCGACGAAAACGCTCCTGAGTATTATGTTTTGGCTTGTTGTGTAACAGATGAAATGGCTGAGGTTGGTTTGGCAATGGAATTAAGAAAAACACAAACTGTTGAGCAAATCGCCAAAAAATGTGGTAAATCTGTAGAGGAAACCCGTAGGTTAGCAATGGAGCTTGGAAAAGTTGGTGGGTGTATTTTTCATAAGGAAAATGGTGATGATGTTTTTGAGTTAACTGTTTTTGTTCCTGGAGTTATGGAAAAAGTGGTTTCTAATAAAGAATTATGTGAAAAACATCCAGAAATTCCTAAAGCGTTTGAGGAATTTGCTAGACTAAGAGGGGAAATGTTATCACCTAAGATGCCAATCGGTATGGGGCCAATGAGAGTTATTCCTATTCAGTCTGCACTTGATGGAGAAAGTCACAGTGCGTCTTATGAGGAAATAGCAACGATTTTAAATAAAAATACAGTGTTTGGAGTCGCAGATTGCTCTTGTCGTCGTTCAAGGCGTCTTCTAGGTGAGGGCTGTGGACATTTGGAAAAAGATATGTGCATTCAGCTAGGCATAGGTGCTGAATATTATATCCGTACCGGCAAAGCACGTGCAATTACCCGTGAGGAGGCTTTTGCTATTATAAAAAAAGCAGAAGAAAATGGCTTAATGCATAATATTCCTAATATTGATAATGGAGAAACTCACGCCATTTGTAACTGCTGTGCATGTTCTTGTTATGCCTTACGTAATGCAACTTATTTCAATTCACCAGATATGATTCGTTCCAACTATGTTGCAGAGGTTGACCAAGATAAATGTGTGGCTTGTGGACAGTGTGTGGAAAATTGTCCTATGAATGCGGTACAGCTTGGACAGA
>DAOUPR010000114.1 GCA_030626065.1 Clostridium sp.
CTTTTAATAAAAATATTTAATACTCTAGATTCTATTCTGGGTACTTTCATTACTAAATTATTAGGTTTTAAAATTCCTGGTTTGGGTCTAATAATATTTGTGGCTTTGATCCTAATTGTCGGAATCATTGCTGACAATGTATTAGGTAAGAAGCTCACAAGTATAGTTGATAAAATCTTCGAAAAAGTACCTATAATAAAAGCGATATATTTGCCTATTCGAGACATTCTTAGAAACTTTTCAAACAAAAAATCTAACAATTTTAAAAAAGCAGTGTTTGTAGATTTTCCAAAAGAAAATATTTTAAGTATTGGTTTTATTACAAAGGAAAATGTTGTTTTTAATGGAGAAACAAAAACGGCAATCTTCATACCAACAACACCTAACCCAACTAATGGTTTTTTAGTATACTTGAAGAAAGACGATTATAAAGAACTAGATATCCCAGTTGACGTAGCATTAAAATCAGTTATATCTCTTGGTTCAGTTTCGCCAGATGTTATCAACTCTTCTAATTAAAAAAAGATATGAATTAACAGCATCGGTGCCTGTCACTTTTGGTATGTTTAGTGCCAGGCATTTTTTCTTAATTTGTTCCTGGTACCGATTACGTATTACACGCAACTACCACTGAACTTGCTGGTATTACAGTTAAGTAAAAATTTTAGGAGGTATCATTATGAAAAAAATAAACACTTTGCTTTGCGCTTATCCTGTACTAGATGAGTACAAGGATGAAATTCAAAATCTTCTACCAGACACTAAAATCCACTATAAAGATTTTTCATGTGATTCTAAGGAGCTTGCACAAGATGCCGATATAATCTTTGGTAATATTAAAACTCCGGACTACATAAAAGATAACAATAACTTACGTTGGGTACACTTAGCTTCTGCTGGAACAGGAACTTGGAGTAATGCTCTTCCTGAAAATGTACTTCTTTCTAATAGTACAGGTGCATACGGGGAAGCTGTAAGCGAACATATGCTTACTATGACACTTGCCGTTATGAAATGTCTTCCATACTATGCAGAAGGTAAAGCAAATCATCACTGGCAAGATAGACGATTTGTAAAAGGCATCATCGGAAGTCGAGTGGTTGTATTCGGTTTAGGTGATATCGGCTGTGAATACGCAAAACGAATGAAAGCACTAGGAGCTTATGTTATCGGAGTTCGTCGTAATAATACGGTTAAGCCTGAATATATTGACGAGCTACGTCTAACAGAAGACAGCGACGAACTTATCAAAACTGCAGACGTTATCGCTATGTGTCTTCCAAAAACTCCAGCTACAATGAACTTTATGAGCAGAGAACGTATTGGATCCATGAAAAAAGACGCTATTTTAATTAATGCAGGACGTGGTGATTCAGTTGATGAAGAAGCACTTATTGAAGCTTTAAATCAAAACAAAATTTTCGGCGCTGGACTAGATACTTTTATAACCGAACCACTTCCAGAAAACAGCCCTTTCTGGGATTGTCCTAATTTAGTTATTACTCCACACTCTGCCGGATTCTATACACTAAGAAAAACACAAGAGAATGTATGCGAGATATTTATTGAATCCTTAAAAGAATTTCTTGCGGAAAAAGAACTTTCAACTGCAGTTGACCGTAAGACTGGATACAGAAAAAAATAAGTTCCTTATTTAAATAAGGTTATAGAAAATCCAGTATCAAATGTAATATGTTCACCTAATAGTAGACAGTTAGAATAATACAACTGTCTACTATTAGGCGAGTGTCTCAAAATTTCAAGGCTAGATTCTTTAATATCTGATTTACTTTATTAAAGTAAAAAAGATAAAGACCAACCATATAAAGGCTAGTCTTTATTCTAACTCATCTATTTATGAGTAATTCTAATTTACATTCTTACGGTCTTACTCTTTTTTATCCACACCTTTATGACACTTTGATTTTTGTTTAATTGAGCAATTGCCTGTACACCCTATGCAACTACCATTATTAACATCTTTCCTCGTTTTACTTACCAACCACATTACTACAACTAATACTACTACCCCTAAAACAGTCCTAATTATATCCACTATTGCATCAGCCCCTTATATTGTTGTGGTTAATTATCTTCTAATAATTTAATTCTACAGATAATTATTATCCACGTCAATAATAATCGCTAAATTGCATCATAACTTAATTAAATGATTTTATTTTCTAGGTCGTTACGTTCTTTATCTATTTTCGTCACGTAAAATTTCACCGATTAGCTTATCATACAATTCTCCTGTAATAGAGTTGTGCAAATTACCACTAAGATAACTCATCAAATATTTCTTCATTAATAATCTAAAGTTGAAAGAAAATATGCATCCTATGTTTAAATTTCAGAATAAGGGGGTAAACTTATACCACAAGATAAACTCGAAGGAGATTAAGGATATGAAGGTAATCATTGTAGGTGGTGGCTGGGCCGGCTGCTCGGCTGCAGTTAGTGCAGTAAAAAGTGGTGCTAAAGTTACACTTCTTGAAAGAACAGATATGCTTTTAGGTACTGGATTAGTTGGTGGAATAATGAGAAATAATGGCCGTTATACAGCCACTGAAGAAATAATAGCTATGGGCGGTGGAGATATATTTAAGGTTATTGATGATAATTTAAGGCATAAAGATATAGATTTTCCTGGTCATAACCATGCAAGTTTATATGATATTGGAACAACACCTAGTGCAATACTAGCTTTGCTAGAAAATATGGGCGTGGAAGTTAATTTTCAATGTAGAATAAATAAAGTGAATTCCATCGACAAGAAAATAGAAAGCGTTATTGATTCGCAAGGTAATATATATGAAGGAGACGTATTTATTGACGCAACTGGAACAGCTGGGCCTATGAATAACTGTACTAAACATGGTAATGGATGTGCTATGTGTATACTAAGATGTCCTAGCTTCGGAGGACGAGTTAGCTTAACTGGTCTTTTAGGTATAAAAGAATATATAGGAAAAAAAACTAACGGACAAATAGGTGCTATGAGTGGCTCTTGCAAGCTATACAAAGAATCTCTATCTCCTTATATTGTTGAAGAATTAAACACAAAAGGAGTATCTATTGTTCCTATTCCAGATAAACTTATAGAAGACCATTTGGACATTAAAGCCTGTCAACAATATGCTTTAGATGCATTTAAGAAAAATATAATTCTCTTAGATACAGGCCATGCAAAGCTTATGGCACCCTTTTATAATCTAAATAAATTAAGACTTATACCAGGGTTTGAAAGAGCTAGATATGAAGACCCCTATGCCGGAGGAAAAGGAAATTCTATAAGATTTTTCGCCATGGCTCCAAGGGATAACACCCTAAAGGTAGCTAGCGCAGTCAACCTATTTTGTGCGGGTGAAAAAGCTGGGCTTTTAGTTGGGCATACTGAAGCTATCGTAACCGGAGTTCTAGCAGGTTACAACAGTATAAGATTTTGTCAGAATAAAGATTTATTAGATATACCTAGAGAACTAGCTATTGGAGAAGCAATTGCATATGTAAATGAACAAATGAAAACCGAAGAAGGGTTAGAAAAAAAATATACTTTTTCAGGCTCAGTACTCTTTGATAGAATGAAAGATTTGGGATTATACACTACTGATATCTCCCAAATACAAGAGAAAGTAAAACGGTTAGGACTACAAAATGTTTTTGAATAAAGTTCTGTTTTAAAGAATTGTTGATTTATGAGGTATTGTTTAAATCAATAGTTTTCACTTGTAAAATATTAGCAATATTCAATTAGCAATTAGTAATTAAGCAAAGAATAACTTTCCTATATAACAAAAAAATCCAGTATTGAATTAAAACTTTCAATACTGGATTTTTTATTTTTTTGTTAGCAAGAACCTACGCCCTCTGCTTCAATTGAGAATCCTTTTCCACGCCAACTATTTGTAAAATCAATTGTAAATGCTCCGTATTGTTCTGATACAAACTCTTCAGCAACAAAATCTAGTTCTTCTGTTGAATATACTACGTCATTTTCTTTTTGCTCATCCAGAGCAATGCCAAATGAAGGGCCACCTCAGCCAATGCCTGCTATAAATAACCTTATTTTGTTTTTGCTTGTTTCTTTTTTACTGTCTATTACATTTTTTAATTCTTCAACAGCTTTTTCTGTAATTTCAATTTTCACAATAAACGTCCTCCTTTTTTTAATTAATAATTTATATAATGGTATCTAATACATCTTACAAGATTAGTATTGAATTAAATAAAACTCATGATACAATCTAAATTTTGTTAACTAAATATTCTTTAGTTTATTATACCCTAGAGGGGTATAATAGGTCAAGGATTTTTTATATTAATATCGTTAATGCCCTACAAACAAATACTCAGCCTCAAAATTATCAGACTAAATTTTTTTAACATTTATATTTATTTTTGCTCTATTTCTGTGACACATTCATTTTTGATTTTACCAACCAGAAACTGTAGCGCATCTATAACATGTGGCCTAATATCCCCGCCAATCAATACATACATAATATCATCGCCTACATCTAAATAGCCTTCATTTAGCCAAACTTTAATATGGAATACACCCGCCATTTTGTAAGTTTCTTCAATTACCTGTTCAACTTTGTGCTCATCATAAGAAAATTCCATACCTGTTACTTCAGAACCATCATCAATCCCATGGCGAACTTTAGCCTTAGGTGTTTTTCTCACAACCCCATTATGGACTAAGAACATGCCATCTTCTACAGCCATAGGATCCGCTTTGGCTTCCTTTAACCATTCATCTATTGACGGTGACATTTTTTTTGTGTTTTTGTATGTCATAATTTATCCCTCCTATTACTTTTACTAATTTGTTTCAAACAATATTAAAATAGTTGTTATACTATAGCATTTATGACCTTCTATTAATAAAAAAGCAAACGCCCTAAGAGTCCATAAAGTGCATTACATACAATTAATTATACTCGTCCAACTATAAATTTCAAATCTTTTCTAGCTTATGAAAATTCAGTTTCTTGGATACTTCAAAAATTGCCTTCAAATTCATTTTCTTTCATCGGTTATTGCAATTTGATTTGAAACAGTATCTATCATCAATATATTTTATAATAATTTCATACAAAATAAGAAAAACTAATATTGTAACATCTGCAACGTACTTTTCAATTATTTTGTGTTACATTATATTTAATCCTCAGCAATCTACTAGGAATTAAAATAAAAATTTGGAGGTATTATTATGAGTTTACATTTAGGTAAGATACACTATTGGTTATTTAATAAAATAAGATTATTTGAATCAGGTGAAAAAAATATCCTTGATTGGGCAGAGAAAAATAATTTACCTGCAAATCAATGGAAAGAAGAAATGTATAAAGAATTTGGTGCTCCATTAGAAGACAGACCTTTAGACGAAATGATAGATACAGGAAATATCCACGGTTGGCTTCAAGATAAAATAGAAAGAGCAGAACACAGATATGCAAATTTAGTGACTAAAATCTTAGATATGGATAAAATTTATATACAAAGTCTTTTAAACATTATGAAAGAAAAAGGAGCTAGAGAAGGAAAAGAATTTAATGGTGACAAAAACTCTCTAGAAGCAATTTATAATGGTATAAATGATTTTGTTGTTGAAGGAATGCCCTGTGATAGAATTAATGTTTTAGTTTCCTCTGAAGAGAATGAACTAATTTGGGAAAGCACAAAATGTCTTCATAAAAAGTATTGGGACCATGTTGGTGGTAATATTGAGAATTTTTATACACTTAGAGAAGCTTGGATAAAGTCTTTTGTAGAAGCTATTAATCCTAAATTCCACTATGAAAAGTTAGAAACAGGCGCTCACAAAATTTCTATCTAAGGAGGTACAATATGAAAAGTATTGAAATTATGATGCTTGAACACAAATATATAAAAAGAATGTTAGCAGTAACAAGAAAAGCGTGCTTAAAAGTTTTAAATAATGAAGAAATTGACTATAAGGATTTCTTTAAAGTAATTGATTTCGTAAGAAACTATGCAGATAAACATCATCATGGTAAAGAAGAAGATTTTCTATTTAATAGAATGGTAGAAGAGTTAGGTCCACTTGGACATAAACTCATTAAAAATGGAATGTTGGTAGAGCATGATTTAGGAAGATTATATATGAACCAGCTTGAAGAAGCTGTTAATAAAGTTATTTCTGGCGATAACGAGGCTAAATTAGACTTAATTGGTAATGCTATTGGATACACAGACCTTCTAACCCGGCATATAGATAAAGAAGATGCTGTTATTTACACTTATGCTAAAAAAAATCTTTGCGAAAAAACCCGCAAAGAAGTTGATATTGCTTGTTTAGATTACGAAGGAAATAATAGTACCATTTCACAAAAATATATTTCCTTATTAGAAGAAATGGAAAAACAATTTATATAAATAAACCTTTCATAAGTTCTTCGCTTATTTAAGTTTAACATCAAGAGAATGGCTATTATTAAGCCATTCTCAGTTTTTTGCAAACAAAAAATCCACTATTGAATTAAACTTTATTAACAAGAACTTCCACCGTCTGCGTATACTAAAAATCCTTTTCTAAACCAATTACTAACATAATCAATTTTAAACTGATTGTATTTTTTAAATATATCATCTTCTGCAATAAAATCTAGTCCTTCTGTTGAATATGTTACATCATTTTTTTTATGCTCATCCAGAGCAATACCAAATGAAGGACCACCTCAACCAATACCTGATATATATATCCTTATTTTGTTTTTACTTGATTCTTCTTTACTGGCTACTAAACTTTTTAATTCTTTAATAGCTTTTTTTGTGATTTGAATGTTCACAATAAATGCCTCCTTTTTCTAACTTACTCATACATTAACTAAATATTCTTTAGTTAATTATACCTCATAGGGGTATTCGATTCAAGTCTTGAAGTAATAGAAATTAAGACCAATTAAAAACTACCAAAATTTGAGTATTGTTAATGAAATGATTGAAATTAGTCATAAAAAGTGTTATGCTATCAACGATAAATCCAAACTATATATTGAAGAGCTTATTTTTATAAAATCTTTTCAAGTAATAAAGAGAGGTAAAAATATGATAAAAGTTGATAACTTGTCCTACTCATTCCCGCAAAAGGACCTATATAATAATATTTCATTTACATTAGAAGAAGGCCAACATTGCGCTTTTATAGGAACAAGTGGTAGTGGAAAAAGTACACTAATAGATATAATTATGCATCCTGAAAGCTATATGTTCGATGGTAATTTAGAGATGGATCCAAATTGTACAATCGGATATGTAAGTCAGTTCCAAAAGCGAGACAAAGCAAAAGATACTACAGTTTTCGAATATATAGGTGAAGAATTTATTAAAATACAAAATGAAATAACATCTATTTGTACTGAAATGGAGACCTCTTCGGATATTGATACTCTACTAGAAAAGTACCAAGAAACTCTAGACGCGTTTAATTCAATTGGTGGGGATGACTTTGAAAGCAACATTAATAAGAAACTAAATCTTGCAAACCTAAGTAAACATAAAAATCTAATGATATCTGAGCTTAGTGGTGGAGAATTCAAACTTATTCAAGTAATTAAAGAAATGCTTAATAGTCCAGATTTAATGGTTATGGATGAACCAGATGTATTTTTAGACTTTGAAAACCTTAATTCTCTTAAAAACCTAATTAATTCTTACAAAAATATGATGTTAATTATTACTCACAACAGATATCTTTTAAATCATTGTTTTGACAAAATTCTGCATCTTGAAAACATGGAGCTTCAAGAGTTTGATGGAAGCTATATCGATTATAACTTCTCATTACTTCAAACTAAAATCGAATTACAAGAACTCGCTGCTGCTGATGATGAAGAAATTGGAAGAAATGAAGTCTTAATCAACAAACTAAGATATATCGCAACTTTTAATCCTGAATCTGCTAAAGGGAGATCTCTAAAAGCTAGAGTAAAAATTCAAGAAAGATTAGAAGAACGTCGCATTAAAGCTCCTTTTGTAAATATTAAACAACCATATATCAATTTTGATACTAATAATGAAATCCAAGATGCCATTGTTTTAAAAGTTAATGATTACAGTGTTGCCTTTGATGAGATACTTTTACAAGAGGTTAACTTTGAGATTAAATCTACTGATAAAGTAGCTATTATCGGCTCAAATGGTACTGGTAAAACTACTTTACTCCGAGAAATATTTAAAAATAATCGTGATTCCATTGAAATAAATTCTGAAGTTGAAGTGGCTTATTTATCTCAACTTCAAGGAGAAACATTAACTGAGTCTAATACAATACTTGAAGAGTTCCTAAATGCTGGATTTAAAACTCATAGCCAGATTATATCCTATATTTCAAGCTATGGTTTTGATGAAGAAATCACCAAGCAAAAGATAGAATCTTTATCTGGTGGGGAAAAGACTTTACTTCAATTGGCTAAGGTTGCTGCAAGTAACGCAAACCTGTTACTTCTCGATGAACCTACAAGTCATTTAGACACCTATTCACAAATAGCACTTGAAAAGGCCCTGCAAGACTATAACGGTGCAATTTTGATGATTTCTCATGATTACTATTCTGTAATTAACTGTATGGATTATGTTCTAATCATTGAAGATAATACAATCAGAAAAATGCGTATGAAAAAATTCAAAAAAATGATTTATGCTAGTCATTTTGATAAAGATTATTTAGAAATTGAGCAAAAGAAAAAATCAGTTGAAAAGAAAATAGAATTAGCTTTAAAAGATACTGATTTTGAGCTTGCAAAAGTTTTATCCGAAGAATTACAAGAGCTGATTAAATGTTTGAGATTCTCATCATCTACCTTGTAGTTAATTGTAGTTTTTAATGTAAAAATCCAGTATTGAGTTGAATTTTCAATACTGGATTTATTAATATTTATCTTCTAAAGTTTTCAATTCAATTATTTATCTATAAAAAAAGAACTCTACTATTTAAAGTAAAGTTCTTTTACCTGGCAACGTCCTACTCTCCCACACCGTCTCCAGTGCAGTACCATCGGCGTGTTGAAGCTTAACCATCGTGTTCGGAATGGGAACGGGTGTAACCTTC
>DAOUPR010000083.1 GCA_030626065.1 Clostridium sp.
AAAGATAAAGATTCTGTTGAAAAAGAACTAGGCATATATGAGGATAAGAAAAATCCAGCCCTAGTAAGTAATAAATATCTCCATTGAAACTCATCATTATCAAATACTTTATACATTTTATTCAAAGCATCCGCAATTCCATCCTTATTTAAAGGAAATTTTAACTTAATTTCTCCGCCTAGGATTATATCTTGTAATAACTTTCTAGCCAGGTTTGTATTGAAAATCCTATTTTGGTTATAATCTGCTTTAATTTTTTGCTTAAATTCATTTAAATCTTTCTCTACATACTCAGGTTCTTGAAATATATTTGGAACAATAATCCCATTACTAATTTCCATTGCGTCTTTAAATATCATTATGTAACCTTCTTATAAATGGTTTCCATTGTTTGTATAACATTAGTTTTTTTATTATCGCATGTAATAATAAAAGAATCATCTTCACTAATTATATTACCTGGACTAGAATTTATAAGAAAATTGCTATTAAAACTATCCCCTCCAAGTGGAGAGTAATATATGCTATTAATAATTATCTCATAACTTACACCAGTTCTAATAATAGGTTTTAAACAATGAAAAGAATCCGCATTCCAACCCGGATCTCTTTTTAGAAGAACTCTCAACATCGGATTTTTATTAAAAATCGCAATAAGTAATTCAATCCATAAGCTCTCTTTATCTGGATAGTATTTAACGTAAGTATCTACATTTCGATAAATATAATCAAAAATATCACCGTACTCTTCTAATTGAGCATCCTCTAATCCCAGTTTTTCAAGATATTTAATATTTTCTTCAAGTTGTAAAAAACTAACAATAAAAATATCAAACAAGTTTAATAAAATATGCCATGGAATAGCAACGCAATCAATAGGAATATCTGGCCTTGCATTTGCAACCATACGAGCAACACTATCTAGTCTTCTACCAGCCAAAGCATTTCTAAAAAAACCAGATTTTGCTTCTAGTTTTTGAATAAAAAATTTATATAATTGATTTACATATAATTGTATATTATCTTTTTTACTCTTTTGTTGAATAACAGCAAATGCACTTTCAAAATCAGTCCCAGCTCCAGTTAAATTTAAAATCTTTTTATAGAATGCATCTATATCGGAATCTTTTATTTTATGAGAGCTTTGGTCTGCTTCTCGATATGCTATGGGTATTACTGGAATTTTATCGACAATAATAATACCCTTTTGGCTATTATTAATAAAATCTATAAAAATCTTATTTTTTTCAGTTCTATATTTTCCGAACCTAATTTTACTCCAATTTTCTATTAACCAACCTAAACCAGTTCCACCAGCCTCAGATTTAAATAACATCCCTTCTTTAATGATAAATTTATCTTTTGAACCTAGTATTTTATTAAAAACTGTATTAATTTTACTAAGGTTATCATATATTAGTGGATGTATAATAACTGTTTTTAAATCAATATAACCATAATTGGTAAAACCCTCTTTTCTTGTCGCACCAAATATAGTTTTTGATTGTAATCCATCTGGATAGGGTTCAAAGTTCCTATCAAAAGATTGAGCTCGCTGTACTAATTTTGCACCAGAACTAGTAATAAATTTATCAATTTCTAAAAGCTTAAAAGCCATAATATCTCCTTATCTTAATATATTTTTGTTTGCTAATTTATATTGGGTTCATTTGGCAGATTAAGACCAGGAATAAAATTATCATCTTCATCAAGTGTTGCATCTATATGATTTTCTTGAACTTGGGCTTCTAATATACTAACATCTTTTTGTTTAAGTATCATCGGAAATTCTTTTACTAATAAGTTATCTACACTAATAGCTTTTGCAACTTTTTTCTTATTTATAATTATATTAACATCGGACTCCTCTACATTAATACTAACTCCAAATTCTTCTAGATGATTAACTTGTATATAATATTGAATTGAAGTTTTTACTTTATAATTCATACTTTGGAGATATCTATTAATTAATGTTAACGATAATTTACCTTCTGATTCGAATTGGTCTTTAATAGTAACAAGAAGATTTAAGTTGGCTTGCATCATTGCAGGTTCAGAAACATTTTCATTTAATTGTAATGCAATATCATTCCAATCTTTATTAATTAATTTCATAACTAAATTTCCGAAAGGATGCATTTTCATTATCTGTTCCCAAAATTGACCATTTTTAGCATTGGTCATGGTATAATCTTTATTAAGTTCGGTTTTATATATAATAGACCAGAACTCAACTAATTCAGATTGAACTCTATCAATAAAAGTATCAATACTGATTCCCCAAGCTTCGCATGATTTTAATAAACTTATTTCATTCTTAAAATAAGTTATTCTTCTATCCATTGCTGGATGCCGAACAGGAACCTCACCATTTGAAAAGAATAAGAAATTAAAATGTCTATCTTTATTAGTAACATCAACTCCTTTTTTCTCAACAAGAATTTTAGAGTTACCGGTTAATAGTTTAAGTTGATCTACCTCTCTACCTGAACTAAAATCTCCTTCATCTAAAACGATTAAACTAGCTGTTTCAAGAACAGAGTTAAAATTATTCATAATTCTATCACCATTAAGAACTTTTACATATTCATTATTAAGATAAAAATCCATAATAGTTGATACAAATAAGTTTTTACCGGAACCTTGAACACCGAATACAACAGGAACTGTTGGCATAACTTTAAATTTACTAGTGGCTGATAACCAGTTAATAAACCATTCTAGATCTCCTTTTTGAATAATTTGCAATACATATTTAAAAGCCCAAGGACATCTTTCTTTTAGAAGATTAATCGTTTCAGGAATACTATTATTTCCTTCGGGCATCGATTCTTTAATATATTCATGAACTCTTTTGTACTTATCATTAGGAACCCACATATTTACAAATTTAATAAATTGTTTACTAAATACAGTTGGTTGCCCAGGTCGAAATTCTTCAAAAGCTTCTATTAAAATTCTTTCTGTAAATTTATCGACGAATTTCTCTATAAGAAATTTTTCAGCATCATCAATATTTAACTGATTTGATAATACATGAGTAGCTAACATCTTAGGTCCATCAAAGATAAATGATTCACCAGAATCAATATGACGAACAATACATACTCTATTTTTATTAGCTAATCTATAATAGACAAAATTATCTTTATCAACTTTATCTAATAAAGCCAGAACTATTTCATCTAATTCTAAATTTTGAAAATCTTTTCTTTCAGATTTACCTAATTTAATTTTTGCAACATCTGAAATTTTAGTAATGGCTTCTGTTTTTGAACATTTAAAATATTTTTCCCAAAAATTAATTAAGTTATATGTAGTATCATCATGAAAATCTCTAAAAACATCTATTAAATCATTTTTATAGAAAGCCATTGAAGGATTTTGCTCTTCATGAAAAGGACAAAAAAGTTTAGTTAAATTTCCAGTAGTAACACCTTTACGAACTTCACCAGCAAGCAATTCGAGAACATCAACACCGGACTCTTTTATTTTAAGTAGTAATTCATATTCAATAGATTGTAATTCAGATGGCTTAATACTAATTGTATTTGCTTGCATTGTAGCCGTCATAAGATTAGCTTGAACCTCAATTTGATTAGGGATATCTTTTGAGTCCTGCATAAATTGAACTATAGCTTTATTAGTCTTTCTTTTCATTTTTTCTTTAACAGACTCTTCATATCCAGTTGAATCAATATCCATACAAATATGGTGACCTAAGCTTAATAATTCAGGTTCAGTCATATCAAAAATAGCAAATTCTTTTGCGTACGTTCCATATTTTTGATTAATTACTCCATTAGCTCTTTGAACATGGGCAACATCCGAAAATGTTGTATCTATATCAAATGAAACCAATGAATGCTGATCTAAAATATTCTTAAGCGCTACTTCCCATTTAAGGTTACCTATTGCTTTTTTAAGAAGTTTAAATAATTTATCTGCCTCAACTCCACTTAACTCTCTATCAAATTCAAAAACTATTTGAAGGCCACCACCAGTCAACATAGTAAAACTAGGTCGAATAATATCTAAACCCTGAGCTTTAAATCTGATATTTATCTGATTCCATGCTTCAATTAAAGCAAATTTTATTTGGTCAGGCTCAAGAGTTCCTAACTCATACCTATCATTTCCGTTATCAATATGTGTATCGATATCTACAGATATTGCTTTAGTTCTTCTAAAAGTTGCTATACATGGATTCCTATTTGGATCATATTCGAAGATAGCTGTAGATATAGAAACTCCAACCATCTTATCAGGATTACTATTTTGTAAATCATTAACATATAACTTAAATTGTTCCAATTTATTTATCTGCATATTTTCTGTTACATATTCAAATTTATTTTTAGTACCATCTAAGTTTTTAACTTGACGTACAACTCTAATTGTTTCATCATCTTTTATATCGTCCCCACCATAAATACTATGCCAGTATCTATCGAGTTCTTTTTCTATAAATATATCTAAGCCATGTGGTGCTTTTGAAGGTATTATTGCCATATATTTCCTTTAATATTGAGTAAATAAAATTTAAGTCTCTTGACTCTTTTATTTATATTTATGTTAGTGTTATTTATAATCAGACTGTAGCGTTAAATAAACCTAGGGCGGCATCTAATTTAACACCCCAATTTTGAACTCGACCATCACTTAGATTTAAAAAGTTCTGTTTTAATTTAGTACTAAATTTATCTTCACATTCTTTTGCTGCATCTTTTGTATGAAATGCTATAACCCCGAGAACATCACCGTCTGAATTTTTTAAAAGAGGTGTCATCGGTAAAAAATAATTTTGAGCATCAGCTTTTTCCATTGTCAGATCAAACATAATTTGATCATCAATAGGTAAAAATTTAAGATCTTTTAAGGCAATTAATTCAATCCAACCACTATTAACCATATCAGATAGAATAGCCTCTACCGGCTCAGCTAATGAAATTATACCTTTTTGGAAGTCAATAGAATTATCTTTAATAAAATATTTGCAGGTTCTGAAATATTTATCAGAAAGGGTCGTTAATTTTTTAAGAATTATTGGCAACTTAAATCTAATATGTTTTTCATCATTTTCAATGGATCTTATACTATATTGTGCCCCTAATAAATTTAAAATATATACAAAATTATAAATATTGATATTGCTTTTTACAACACAAGTGCCCACATTTTTAACATATCCTTGCAAAATTCCTACTAAAAACTCGGGATTAGAGTTAACTAATAGTTGTTTATTTAAAGTTATTCGATTATTTTTAATAGTGATGACTGCTTTTAGTATTCTATATTTCTCGGGGAGTTTTTCATTAACATCGTATTTTAATAAAAATTCGCCAATATCTTCTCCAAATTGATGATTTAAATCAATACTTATTTTTTTATTTGTATCTTTATCTAGTATTGTTATATTATTACAATAATTTTTAATAAAACTTAAATCATAAAGTAAAAAATATCTAGATTGATTACTTAAAATTTCTGAGGTATTTAATGTTTTAACTTCCATAGTTTCTTTATCTAAGACCATTAAACTATGTTCTTCACCTATAATAAAATTAGTCTTTTTATTAAAGTATCCAACATTAACTCTAGTCTTAACCTTCCCAAAATCATTTTTTGAAAGAATAAGATATCCTTTTGGTACATGATGTTTATGAATTTCAGTTGAATTTTGAAGAGTTACATCTACGGAGTTGTGACTTATACTTAGAGTTTCGAACTCTGAGGTTCTTTTGCTTTCTAGATTCATTTAAATATTCCCTTATTATTGATATAAACCTTTGTTATCTAGAATTTATCTAGTAGAGATTTAGGAGCAAACAAAGATCTATAAAGTTATAAATGCAAAAGGGATATAATGGAAAATGAGCATAAACAAGAAGTTGAACATCTTGTAATTAATAAGGTTAATATCTTACCAAATAATATAAAAGATTTAATAAAAGATACAGGTTTTGAAGTATGGGAGCACAATCCACACTTCTTTATTAAAGTGGATACTGCGGATAAAAGATATCGTATATCTGCTTCATTTAAATTCTTAAATAAAACTTGGGGACTAAAAATAAATATTATTAGAGATTTAACTAAAATCAAACCAAATAATATTCTTTTATCTTCAGAATTTAATAATGATTTAGAATTTTCTTTAGAAGCCATTAAAAATCTTAAACAATATAGTATATTTTTTGATGAAATACAAGGGATAAATGATGTATTTATCCAAAGAATATTTGATCCAATTAATAATACAGTTATATTTATTGTTACTCGTACTCATAAAGATGATCAAAATACAACTGTTATTTTCTTTAGTAAAGATTTTTGGGAAATAAATAGATATTTAAAAAAAATACAAAATTATTTAAAGGATTAAAATGATAGCCTCTGTTATGCATAATTACTATAGTGAATTTCTTAAGTCATTTAAGTCATTTATTGCTAATGTCACAAATGATAGCATTACATATTATGAATTTGATTATGGTTCTAAAACAATTGATCATTATCGAATGCAAGAAAATGAAAGTTGGGAATATCCAACTTGTATTATTGAAATGCAGGATGCCCAATTAGTTGATGGTGTTGGTCCTATTGCTAGAAATGCTATGATGAATGTTAATCCAAGTAATCATAATATAATTATTGCTGAAAATTTAACAAGATATCAAGGAATTTTATTAGATAAACGTTGGGTTAATATAACATTTACAGTAACGATTAATGTCGAAGATTCAGCTAGTTTATTAAATTATCATGATTTATTTATTAGTCAATTACCATTTAATTTTACATTTTATGATTATAGTTATATAAGTTATATTGATGTAAGTCCATTTGTCGAAGGGTGGGATTTTGATAATGAAGATATAAGTAATATCTTTGTACGTAGAGATCCAACCGGATATAATGATAAATATTATGCAATGGTATCTAATACCCCCTTATTGGAACTGACTTCAGTTACTAAGCAAAATGATAAAGAGAGTGCTACCCATAGTTTGACTTTGAATTTTGAGACTATGATTGAAATACCTAATCTTTTAAGAGGAAAAGGATTTCAAGAAATTCGAAGTATTAATATTATTATAGATACAACGGGCAATCAACAAGAAAATCCGATTTTATTAGATATCCCTGATAATATACTTACGAACAAAAACATAGAAAAGGGAATTATTATATCTCCTCAAGACTTTCATTTAGGTGAAGGTGGCACTCGTCAATATCTTGAGGTTAATACTTTAGTTGATATCGAAAGTTTTAAACTAGCGCTATGGGTAGTGGAAGATTCAACTATAGTAACTTCCAAAAGGATTTTAATACCTTTACAAAATGCAACAATACTAAAGATCGAAGACGATGATGATAATCATCTACGTTGGGAAATCGAATTTGGTGAGCTTAATTGGTTCCTGAACTTCCAATTCAGTAGTCAGTTTAATTTTATAAATCTTATTCTTTTTAATGATGAGATTTAAATCACCTTTTATATTCAAAAATTTAATAATATCTATATCTATATAGATATAGATATATCAAAAATACACAAAAATTATTAGGAGTTATAATGGTACTTAAAGAATTAATGGTCGATGACCTTAAAAATTCACTTGAAGAAGCGAGTAATTATATTACAGATAGACTTATACTAGAATCCCTTGCAAAAAATGGAAGTATTTCTTTAGAAGAAGCTGAGTTTTTCGACGCTTTTATAAAAAGAATTATTACTGAAGCTGCTGAAGATTTCGTTCCGGATGAAATTCAAGCACCAGCACAACCTATTTTACTTACGGACGAAGCTGGAAATGCTTACATGTATCAACCAGATACAGGTGATTTAGTTCCTGTAGAAGCACCTGAAGGTGAACCAGAAATGGAAGAAGCGCCTATGGCTGCTCCTGAAGTTGCACCTGAAGTTGCACCTGTTGCTGAGTCTGAAGAAGTGGTTGCTGAAGTAGTTACGGAAGCTACGGAAGAAAAAGAAGTGGGAGCTCAAGTTGATGAAGCTACTGAGGGTGCACCAGCACAAGCAGAAGTTGAAAAAGAAGCTGAAGCTGATGCTAAAGAGGAAGTAAAGGAAGCTGAAAAAGCTATCGTTACAGAAAGCACAGAGGAGACACAAGAAGTTGAACTTACAGAAAGTCAAATGATTGTTTCGAATCTTATCAAAAGTCTTGGTGTATAAGGAGCTCAAATGAGAAAATTAGATTATATTTTAGAAAGTATTCGTGATGAGTACATGATTAATGTTCTTGAGGAAGGTTCTGTTACTGAATTGGAAAGTTTAAAAACTAAAAAATTTCTTAACGAAAGTATTCAATCTGTAAGAGGAATTCTTATTCAAGAAGGCGTAATGGATTCAGTTAAAGGTAACTTAGCTAATAACTGGAAAAAATATGCTGCTGGTGCAGGTACTGCTGCTATGATGGCTTCAGATCCTGCTCAAGATGCAATCCAAAACATAGCTCAAGGTTTACCTGACGCTGTTTCTGGTGATAATTCAATCGGAACTGACGTTGGAAACGTTGCTGGTCTTGTTGGTGGTTCAGTTGATGGTGGTATTAGTAGAGGTATTGATGCTGCTACTCAAACTGTTCAAGCTATCCCTGGTCAAGCTCAGCAAGCTTACGCTGCTGCTGATCAAGCTCTAGGTGGTAATCTACCTGGCGGCGTGAATCCAATTCAAGCTGCTCAAATCGCAAGCCGTCAAGCTGCGCGTGGAGAGTAATCTCAACATCTTTTACAATAGATACTGGCTTCGGCCAGTATCTATTCCTGTCGCTGGATTTAAACATTACTTAAAAAGAACTAACAAAGAGATATTAAAGACAGAAGATATCAAAATAGGAGCAAGTATGAAACAATTATTTACAAAACCAATGCAGTCGCCGAATAATTCAGTTTCTGTTATGAAAGACGTCATTCCAGAAAAAACAAAAGAGCAAATCTTACCTAATTCAAATTTAGAAAAAGATTTAACTGCTAGTGGAAATAAAAATCTTTGGATGGGTACAAAAAGTTCTATGACCTATGCGAAAAGACATCCTTCACATCACATCCCAAATTTTCATAAAGAATTTACATCAAATGAAAATAAAAAAATTAAAAGTGTATTTGAATCTATAGAATTTATTTTAGAGCAGGGTCAAGATGGAGATATAACATATAGAAGAAATAGAATAACGACAGCTGGCACCAATAGTAGTGCTGTGCCTCATGGGGAAATGCGAAAGACTTCAGCAGAAAGAAAACCATATAAACCGAATAATGGTAAAGTTGAAACTTGGTTAGATAGAATGCCGGAAAGAAAGAAAAATCAGGGGTTAACTTATTTACAAAAAAGAGATACTCAAGAAAGAAAACTTGAATTACAAGCTAGTAAACAGGAACAATAATGAGTATAATTTTAAATGATCCTAATATACAAGAAAAAAATACGGTACTTATAAATACTTTTATAGATCCAATGATATTTATGAATTCTTTATTACAATATAAAAGTATTTTAATAGAAGGAGCTGAGCTCCTTCCAATTGATTCAACCTATAATTTAAGACCTGATAAATTGGCTTACGATTTATGGGGGCAAGATTTATGGTATCCAGCTATTTTAGTATCTAATAATATTGGTAGCATACTTCAATTTAAACCAGAATTATTAGGTAACTCATGTCTAGTTCCAACAGGCGCAAGTTTATTAAAAGTTCTTACCATTATAAATAATACTATAGAAAAATAAAGGAAATTAATGAAAAATTTAACGACATCAATTAAAAATTCATCTTTATATGAAATCAATCTTGATAATGATTATTATACAAAATTTAAAGATAATATGTTTGCAAGCTTACGAAAATTTGGAAGCTCTAGAAAAACAAAGGCAGTTCATAAATTAGTAGATGAAAATATAATTCGATTAGCAACTTTTAGTGGGGAAGAAGCAAATTCTTTATCTGCTACAGCATCAAATGGTAATAAATTAAAAGCCATGTTATTAAATGTTTTTTTATTTGATGATAGTTTAGATCAACATGGAGCTGTACAAATAGCTGGAGAAATTACACAAATTCAGGCTAAAATACAAAAAGAAAAAACATATTTAACGGATAAGCAAATTCTTAGTGTTGAGGCTTTAAATAAGCAGTTAGATGAAAAAATGGATAAGTTATTAAATACTTTAGATTATATAAAAATAATTGACGGTATTTATTTTGAGTACCTTAAGTTTTTGACAAATATGATTTTAACCCAAGAACAAACAGCTAAATCAAAAGTAATTGCAATCGCCAGTGATATTATAGCGAGTTTAATTAAAAAGATTTATCTTAAAGTTCAAAGAACAATTGAGCCAGAGATGCATCAATTAATAGAGGCAGTAGCGGTTTATTTTATTTTGACATTTTATTTTGGTGAAACAGGTCCATATGCAATTGCCAGAATGAAGGGTTCTTTTAAGCCAGAGGTCCTAGATCAAATTAAAGAAGCTAAATTAACCAGATTTAGAACCTTTAGCGAATTAACTCTTTTAATAAAAGAACTTAATATAGTAAATATTACAGAAAGTGCTTTCGACTCACAAATACAGAAAATATATGGCAGATATGCTTTTGAGAATTACATTCAAAAAACATTGCAGGATTTTTTAGCAATAAATGCAAACTTAGCTTATAATACTCAATTATTTAATGCCTTTCCACTTGATGATGAACTTCATGCTAGACTTGAAGAATTAATTCTAAATGGAAGAAAAAAGATAATTATAACACCAGCAATCAAATAAATTATTGGGCTTCGGTCCAGTAATTTTCCTGTCACTAAAAAAATAATGTTTATCTAGAGCA
>DAOUPR010000043.1 GCA_030626065.1 Clostridium sp.
GCCTCCAGCTTCCTTCAGATTCCACCTCACGATGGACACCCTTGCTCTTGGCTAACACCTATATCACCTTCGGTGTTCGGGACTTTCACCCTATAGATTGCGCCCATGCTGGGCGCACATAAAAAAACTCCCCCTATATTAGGGCGAGTTTATCGCGGTACCACCTAAATTGTATCTTAATTTCATAACGGAATATCCGGTAGGTTTTGCCTACTGCTCAAAAGCAGGTTCGAAGCTATAGAAAATCTTTCAGCCTAGGGATTTTCTCTCTTTAAGTTATGCTTCTACTATTCTTTTTCAACGCATAATATATAATTTTATAAAGTCATTATACTTACATCTATATTCTCTGTCAATATATTCTTGTATTTTTATGTCAATATATTCTTGCGATTAAGAATTCTTTCTCCTACCTGCAAATCTTCTGGAGTAGTTATTTTAATATTATCATAACTCCCTGGATAAATATAAACTTTATTTCCACACACTTCAACAACAGATGTATCATCAGTTACTGCAATTTTTGATTCATCAACTTTTTTATGTGAATCAAAAATTGTTTTAAACTGAAAACATTGTGGTGTTTGAATGCAAACTAATTCATCTCTAACCAAAGTTTTATGACCAAACCCATCTTCATTTATTACTTTAATAGTATCTTTAGGTTTAACTCCACAAGCGGCTGCTTTATATTTATTTGCATACTTTATACCATTGTCAATTATTTCTCTACTTACAAAAGGTCTTGCTCCGTCATGGATTAAAACAATATCTTCTTCTTGCATTTCAGTTGCATTTAATCCATTAATAACAGAATTCTGACGCGTATTTCCTCCAAAAACAATCTTACTAATCTTTTCAAATTTTCTAAAATCAACACTACTTTTAAAATACTCAAAATCATCTTTTGCCAAAACTAAAATTATATCGTCTATTTTACTGTTATCTTCAAAGCATTTAATAGTATGCCACAATATCGGTTTACCTTTAAGAATTAAAAATTGTTTGTTAATACCGGCATTCATTCTACTACCTTTTCCTGCTGCCACTATTATTGCGCAATTCCTTGCCATAAAATATCTCCCTATTTTTTCTGCTTTGCAAAAATCATTCTACCAGCAGCAGTTTGCAGTACCGAAGTAACAATTACATCCATTATTTCGTTTATATGCCTTCTACCACCTTCAACAACAATCATTGTTCCATCATCAAGATAAGCAATACCTTGTTCTTGCTCTTTACCATCTTTTATTATTTGAATAGTCATTTCTTCCCCTGGTAAAACTACAGGCTTAACGGCATTCGCTAATTCATTAATATTTAGCACTGGAACTCCTTGAACTCCTGCTACTTTATTTAGATTATAGTCATTTGTTATGACCATACCTTTCATTGTCTGTGCAAGCTTTAAAAGTTTGCTATCAACTTCTTGAATTTCAGGAAAATCTTTGTCAGTTATAACTACTTCTAGTTTTAACTCCTTTTGCATCTTATTTAAAATATCTAATCCTCTTCGTCCTCTATTTCTCTTAAGACTATCCGAAGAATCTGCAATATGTCTTAATTCATCTAAAACAAAATTAGGTATTACTAGTGCCCCTTCTATAAATCCTGTTTGAGAAATATCTAAAACTCTACCATCAATAATAACTGACGTATCTAAAACTTTAGGTACCCCTTTACATTTCACAGTTTTCTTTTCTTTAGAATTAGTTGTGTTCTTTCTTATATTAGGTAATATTTGCATTAATTCATCTTTCTTTCTCAAACCTATTTGTGCTCCTAACGCAGCCATTACCAATGCAAATATAATTCCTATAATATTACCAATAACCCCAAACTTAGAAAGTAAATTTACAAATAACAATGAAATCAGAAGCCCTAAAATAGCTCCAAAAGTACCAATTAAAATTTCTTCACCAGACCATTTTTGTATATTATCTTCAAAATAATTCATAATCTTTATAATTACAGAATTAATAAGTGGTGATAATAAATAAAAAACAAGACCAAACAGAATTGAAATAAAAGCAATAAATAAAATTGTTAACCATCCTGAAGATTTGAAATACGCAAGCCTATTCAAAGTTAGTAATACTTCTCCAATAAAATAACCCGCAATAAGTCCTATTAAAGTAAATAATCCTTTTAACACTTTTTCAAACATAATTCCCCTCCTTTCAAATATAAATATATCTATTATATCTAATAATAACAATATATAGTATCCACCATAGCTTTTCAACAAAAAAACACTTTATTAATAAATTATTTACCATTTTAAGTGAATTTTAATATAATAACTATGATTACACTTATAATTATAACCATTATTTAACTATTTAATCCCCCTATTAATATTAAATATAATGCAATATTATATAAACAACACAATTCATTCTATTAATTAACATCTTAATTGACAAAATTGCACTAAACTAATTATAATTTTATAAAAGGGATTGTAATAATTTTCTCTGAATAAGGAGTTGATTCAATAATGAAAGATGTAATTTTTGACGATTATCAAAACATAGTAAACGAAAGTCTTTTACGTCACAAGAGTATATTAGATATTATGACCAAATTACAAGAATCGCAGTCTAGAGTAAATAGAGCAATCGCAAAATCAGCAACTACTTGTGGCTGCATAAAAATCAAAGCTGAAAAACAAACTATTCCTAATGACGAGGACGCTCGCATAGAGGATTTGAAGACTAGCTTTAATTCTCAAATTGAAGGTGAATTGTGTGATAATTGCAGAGAAATTATAGAAAGAGAACTAGGGTCAAATATGTTTTATATTGCTTCATTATGTAATTCTCTAGATTTAAATCTATACGATATCCTCTTAAAAGAATACACTAAGATTAAAACTCTAGGGAAATTCACCTTTAGATAAAACTAAAAGATTGATATAGCACAAAACAAACTTATTTTGTGCTATTTTTATTTTATTATACCAAAAACACTTTGGAATTATATTAAATTAGTATTGCTTATCAATAATGATTTGTTCTCTTAAATTCCTAAGGCCATTTTTAATAGCTTTAGCTCTTGCTTCTCCAATCCCCTCTACTCTATCAAGTTCTTCATAAGAAGCTTCCATAACTGTTGTAAGTTTATTAAACTCATTAACCAAATTATCGATTACCGCTGTTGGTATTCTTGGTATTTTATTAAGCATTCTATAACCTCTAGGAGATACTATAGTATCCATTAAAGATTCCCCTGAATACCCCATTAATTTCGAAATAACTTCCTTATCTACAAGTTCATCAGAAGACATATTTTGAATCTGGGAGTATATCTTTTTATGATCCAAGTTATCCTTATTATAATCTCTTATAAGAAAGATACCATCTTCTTCTACTGACTTAACTAGCTCAATTAATTGCATAGATATTAATCTTCCTTCATTTCCAAGTTCAGAAATATATCTTTTTATTTCATCAACAATTCTCATTACCATTTCTGTTCTTTGTATTGCCGCAATTATATCAAACAGGGTAACTAAATCTTGAAACTCAAGTAAATTCAAATTTACTATTACTCTGTCTAATACCGCAACATATTTTTCTAAAGTTTGAAGAGCTTGATTAGCTCTAGCAAGAATAACACTACTATTTCTCAACACATATTTAGTTGTTTTATCATAAATTGTTATTATGTTTCTTCTTTGTGATATTGCTATTACAAGTGCGCCTGTCTGTAACGCACATCTTTGTGCAGTTCTATGCCTTGTACCCGTTTCATAAGTTGGAATAGTAAAATCAGTTATTATTTGGGTATTTGCACATAATATTTTCTTAATATCACTACTTATAATAATTGCTCCATCCATCTTAGCTAATTCATAAATATAAGATGGGCTATATTCAGAATTTATCTTAAATCCACCGTCTACTACTTTAAGTATATCTTCTGTATCTCCCACAACAATAAGCCCACCAGTTTTAGCCCTCAAAATATTATCAAGCCCTTCTCTCAATGGAGTTCCTGGTGCCAACTTCTTTAATATTTCCATTAACTTTTCATCCTTTTTATCTCTCAAGTTAAACCTCCTCTCTCAGTGCACTACACTTATTTTCATAAAATCTATATCTTTATACTACTAATTTTATTTATAATTGAAGTTTCTATTAAAGAGTAATCTGCAATTTGCACATTTATAGAAAAACAATCTAATCTATTTAAAGAATACTAATAGTATAAACAGTATTTTTTATATAAGTCTACTAAAGAACATTATAGTATCACATTATATACTATTAAAGTTAGAAGCATTTGTTGACAACTTCTATTAAAGTTTCTACCGAAATTATATTCGCATTACTATTTTTAATTTTTTCTCTATTTCTAGATGGTAAAATAAAACTCTGAAATCCCATTTTCAGTCCTTCATTAACTATCTTTTCACAATAAGCAACCGGTCTAACTTCACCAGTTAGTCCAACTTCACCAATAACTATAGGTCTCGAATTTTTTAATGGTGTGCTTTTAATGCTTGAAATTAGAGCTGCAGCTACACCTAAATCAGCATGAGTTCCATCTATACTTAATCCTCCAACTACATTCACATACACATCATATCCATAAAAGGGTATTCTTAATTTTTTTTCCAATACAGCTAAAATTAAATTTAACCTTGAATTATCTATCCCTATTCCTGTTCTTCTTGGCATATTTAAATTAGTTTTTGTGACTAATGCTTGTATTTCAACTAATATGGGTCTTGTTCCTTCAACAATCCCAACTATAGCTGATCCTTCTCTTTTTTCTTCAGAATCTTCTATAAATATTTGTGATGGATTGGATATTTCAATTAAACCTTCTCTTCTCATTTCAAATACACCTATTTCACTAGTTGTACCAAACCTATTCTTGTTTGTACGTAAAATTCTAAATTCTTGAGTTCTCTCTCCTTCAAAAGAAAGAACAGTATCTACCATATGCTCTAAAACTCTTGGACCTGCTAACGAGCCTTGTTTGGTTACGTGTGCAACTATGAAAAATGGAATATTACTTCCTTTTCCAATTCTCATTATATCATTTGCACAATCTCTAACTTGTGAAACACTTCCTGGGGCTGATCCTGATGCTTCTTTATATAACGTCTGAATAGAATCAATTATAACAAACACAGGCTTTATTTCTTTTATAATACCTTCGATCTTTTCTAGGTTAGTTTCTGAATATATAAATAAATCAGAGGATAACGCACCTAATCTATCTCCTCTAATTTTTATTTGTTCTCCTGATTCTTCTCCTGACACATATAGAACCTTACCCATTTTTTCAGAAATATAATGTGCTGTTTGAAGTAAAAGAGTAGATTTACCAATACCTGGCGCACCCGAAATTAAAGTAAGAGATCCTTTTACAATTCCACCTCCAAGTACTCTATCTAATTCTTTTATTCCCGTACTATACCTTTCATATTCACCCGATTTTATTTGAGTAATACTTTTAGGCTTATTTTCACTAACTAATCCTCTAACTTTTTCTATTTTAGGTCTTGCAACTTCTTCTACTGCGGTGTTCCATTCGAGGCAAGATGGGCACTTTCCAAACCATTTAGCGCTCTGATACCCGCATTCTTGACAAGTAAAAACGACTTTGCTTTTAGCCAATAAGATATCCCCCCTTTCCCTATGTCATATATATATGATAATATTACAATGCAAATCATAATGCAATACAAATTATAATGTACAATTTACAATGCACAATGCACAATTATGGATGATTTTCTTTCCTTTGGTCATAAAATCTTTAATTAATAAATTAATTTAAAGAAAACCCTTAATACAAACCACCCTCTATAAATCAACAACTCTCTAAAACACAACCTACTCTTTCAATCTCTTAATCTCTTAACCTCTTATTCTTTTAATCTTTTAATCTTTTAATCTTTTAATCTTTTAACTGCACTCTGCACTCTGCAAACTTCACTCTTATTTTAAGAAGAAGCACACTTCACACTATTATAGAAGACTACCAACCTAAGTCAGTAGCCTTTTTATTATTCCTTATTCAAAGTAACAAACTCTGTCAAAAACACTAACTTATCCTCTTTAACAGATGTAATTACTTTATCACCTTTATTAATATTTCCTTTTAATATTTCCTCAGACAAACTATCTTCTACTAATTTTGTAATTGTACGTCTAAGTGGTCTCGCTCCATAAACAAGATCAAATCCTGATTTAGTTAAGAATTCTTCAGCTTTCTTATCAAAAGAAATAAATATATTTTGTCCTTCTAATCTTCTACTTACTTCTCTCAACATAATTTTCACTATTTCTTCCAAATCTTTTTCTTGTAGAGAATGGAATACAATAATATCATCTATTCTATTTAAAAACTCCGGTCTAAAAGAACGTTTTAATTCATCCATAATATTATTTTTCATTTTCTCATATTCTGTTTCACTTTCATCCTTGCCTACAGAAAATCCAAGAGTTTTTTGTTTTTTTATAGTTGAAGCACCAACATTAGATGTCATAATAATTATTGTATTTCTGAAATTTACAGTTTTACCTTTCCCATCTGTTAATCTACCATCTTCTAAAATCTGAAGAAGAATATTAAATACTTCTGGATGTGCTTTTTCTATCTCATCAAATAAAATTACTGAATAAGGTTTCCTTCTAACGTTGTCTGTCAATTGTCCACCTTCATCATAGACTACATATCCTGGAGGAGAACCTACCAATCTTGATACAGCATGTTTTTCCATATATTCTGACATATCTATCCTAATCATATTATTCTCATCGCCAAACATTGTTTCTGCTAATGCCTTTGACAACTCGGTCTTACCTACTCCCGTTGGACCTAAGAAGATAAACGACCCTATAGGCCTCTTAGGGTCTTTAAGTCCAACTCTAGCTCTTCTAACAGCTCTAGCAATAGACTTCACTGCTTCCTCTTGCCCAACTACTCTTTTATGAAGAATTTCTTCTAAATTAAGAAGCCTCTCTGATTCTGATTGAGTAAGTTTTTCAACTGGTACATTAGTCCATTTAGCCACAACTTCAGCAATTTGCTCTTCTGAAACTATCTTAGTTTCTGTTTGACTTTGTTGTTTCCAATTCTTTTTATAGTCCTCAAGTTTTCCTTTTAATTCTTTGCCTTTATCTCTTAAACTAGCTGCTTTTTCAAAATCCTGAACTGAAATTGCATTCTCTTTTTCATTTTCTATTTTCTGCAAATCTTCTTCAAGATTCTTCATATCAGGTGGTGCAGTTAAAGTTTGTATTCTAACTCTCGCCCCAGCTTCATCTATCAAATCAATTGCCTTATCTGGTAAATATCTATCTGTTATATATCTATCTGACAGCTCAACTGCTGCTTTAACAGCTTCATCAGTTATTTTAACACTATGATGCGCCTCATACTTATCTCTTAATCCCATTAATATTTGAACTGACTCCTCTTTTGTAGGCTCACCTACAACAACTGGTTGAAATCTTCTTTCTAAAGCAGTGTCTTTTTCAATATGTTTTCTGTATTCATCGATAGTTGTTGCTCCAATAGCTTGAACTTCTCCTCTTGCTAACGCAGGCTTCAAAATATTAGATGCATCTATAGCTCCCTCTGCTCCACCCGCTCCAATAATAGTATGAATCTCATCGATAAATAAAATCACATTCGCAGCTTCTCTAATTTCTTCCATAACCTTTTTCAATCTTTCTTCGAATTCGCCTCTATATTTAGAACCCGCTACCATTGAAGAAAGATCCAAAGTAACAACTCTCTTATCCTTAAGTATTTCTGGAACAGAACCACTAATTATCTTTTGAGCTAGCCCTTCTGCAATTGCTGTCTTACCTACCCCAGGGTCTCCAATTAAGCAAGGATTATTTTTTATTCTTCTACATAAAATTTCTAGAATTCTTTCAGTTTCTTTATCTCTACCTATAACAGGATCTAGCTTTTCTTCAAAAGCCATTTGAGTTAAATCTCTTCCAAACTTATTTAATGACGGCGTATCCATACCGTAATTTTTTGACTTTTGATGTGATTCTTGAGATATTTCTCCTGTGAAACTAGCTAATAACTCTTTCTTAATTTTCCCAAAATCTGCTCCTAAATTACTTAGAATTGTATAAGCTACTCCTTCTGATTCTCCAATAAGTGCTAACAAAATATGCTCCGGTGCAATATGGTTATGACTTAAATTCCTAGCTTCTGTCCAACTTAATTCTAATAATCTTTTGGTTCTTGGAGTTAAAGGAATTTCATTTCTAGATAAACTGGCATCTCCCTTACCTTCAAATTCTTCTATTAGCTTTTTAACATTAGATTCATTTATACCCATACTAATTAATATATTATCACTTATACCTTTTTCTTTTAATATACCAAGCAGAATATGCTCAGTACCTACATACCCGTGTTTAAAAAACTGAGCTTCTTCTTGTGCATAATATAAAACCTTTTGTGCTCTTTCGGTAAATCTGCCAAACATCATTTTTTTACACCTCCTGCATATTAATTACCAATGCACAATGCACAATGCACAATGCACAATTGTGGATAATTCTCGTCTGACGCCGAGAATCTTTAATTAAATATATTCGTTGATTTTGCTCCGTAAAATCTTTCTTAATTGCTAATTGCTCTTTTGATAACTATGCTAATAATTTTTCTTTTACAATTTTAGCTCTTGCTAATTTCAATTCTTTTTCAGATAAATTTGCCTTTTCATGTTGATTCACTCTTATTACTGATGGCTGTACATCTATTAATAATTCATTCAATTTAGTAATATTAACACCATCAATTATTCCCAATTGCAAACCTATTCTTAAATTTGACAATAAATCTAGTGCTTCTTCATCACTTAAAAGAACCGCAGATTTTAATACACCTAAAGATCTAAACACTCTATCTTCTAACTCATATTTTCTCTTTTTATATAACCTTTCTCTCGATACCATTTCTTGATTAATCACACCGTTTATTACTGCCGTTAATTTTGCTATAATTTCACTTTCACTAAGTCCTAAAGTTATTTGATTAGAAATTTGATAAAGCATTCCAAGTGCTTTTGATCCTTCTCCGTACAACCCTCTAATTGTCATTCCAACCTGAGTCAAAGTATTAAACACTCCATTAATTTCTTTAGTCATTGTAAGTCCTGGCAAATGCAACATTGCTGATGCTCTTAATCCTGTTCCTAAGTTTGTAGGACAGGCAGTTAAATATCCTATTTGTTCATCAAAAGCAAACTCTAACTTTTCTTCAAGCAAATCATCAATCTTATCAAGATATTCATATGTCTCAGTTAAATTAAACCCACCTGTTATACATTGTAACCTTAAATGGTCTTCTTCATTAATCATAATACTTACGACTTCAGACTTATCTATAATAAATGCCGCTTTACTTTTATTCTTTACCAAATTACTACTAATTAAATGTTTTTCATAATAAGACTTATTTATAATATCGTTATTTTCCCAAAGATAATTAGTTTTATAAATATCTTTAAAATGGTCATTTATATAAAATGCCTCTTCGACTTTATTAATAACTTCCTTAGAGTGCTGTTCTTCTAATTTACCTGGGAAAGGAGTCTTTACTAGATTTCTTGCAATTCTAATTCTACTACTGAGCACTACATTATCTTTTGAATTTTCAGCATATATCCAATTCTTCAAAACACCACCTCATTCCTTATTCATTATTTTCTACATCTCTTATTTCTGCATTTTCTATATCTCTTATTTCATCTCTTATTTCTGCGGCTCTTTCATACTCTTCCAAATATATAGCCTTTTGTAATTCTTCTTTTAATCCAAGCATTTTCTTCCTTTTTATAATAGCTTCTCCTGAAGATTTAGGTAATTTACCAATATGTGTAGTATTACCTTGCACTCCTTTAATCACATTCATTATAGTAGTGTTAAAGCTAGAATAACATTCACTACATCCAAACATTCCTTTTTCTTTGAATTCTCTATATGTCGTTCCACAATTTTGACATTTCAAATCAACTTCCGTTTTATTTTGAGCCGAATGATTCACATAATCCATTAAACCACTTAAAATATTTTGAAAAGAAAATGGCGATATCATCTCAATATCTGATCCAATATTAAAATCCCCCATCTTTTCTGCACACGCTTTACAAATGTTAAGTTCCTGTTTATCCCCATTTATAATTTTCGTAACATGAATAGTGGCTTCATTTTTGCCGCAAACTTCGCATAACATAAAATCACCTCTTTATTATTTTAACATATTTGTTATTTATTGAAAATCACACAAATCATCATTGCTTTTAGTATAGATACTCTTAGTTCATTCTTTTTCTATAATCTTTAAATTTCAGATATTGACTTTGTCTTTCTTTGACCTTAATTAAATAATATAATTAATTTCCTTATTTTTCAATATGCAACTTGTTAATTTTTATTTAACAATAGTAATTATCCGTTATTTATTACAACAAAAAATATATTACATATTTTTATTGAAAGAGATAATTATAACCCTTATAATATAATTATACGTATGTAAATTTAGAAAATCTTTTACTTTTTTTACATAGTGATTTAAAATATCGGGAGGTTATATATGAAAAAGAAAATAATTATTTCAACACTATTAACATTTTTAATCGCTTTACTGGGAACATACATTTATATGACCCCTGTCGATATAAACAAATCCTATACAGGAGTTATTTATTCTAATAATAAAGATACTACTAAAAATGTAAAGATAGATTTTGATGGTACATTAAGGAAAAAACCATTTTCATCTGATATAATAGTATCTGAAGTAAACTTCGATAATTTAACTTACCAAGTAGAATTCACTCAAAATTCTGCAAACGAATACGTTGGCTACCTATCAATTGACACTAAAGAAAAATATAATATTCTAGGTTCTATTGTTTTATCTGAAGATCTAGAAGAAATTTTTATAAGTTCCGACGAGGTTAACAGTAAATACAAAGATATTTACTATGTTGTTTCACCAATAGAAAATAAAGATAAAGAAGAGAAAGTTTTTCTTAGCTATCTATCACCAAGTAAATAAATTATATAAGAAAAAGAAGATGGAATCCATCTTCTTTTTCTTATATAATTTATTTTACAAAATCCTATATTTATATATTATTTTATTCCACAAATACAATTAATCTTATTCCCTACTTTTTATTAATTATATTTTAAGAACCTCTTTCATCTTTACATAACTAAAATTAGTATATAAATACTTATGATTCACTCTCGAGCTCATCATAACCTTTTCATCTATAGCATTTCTATTATTCATATAGTCTTCTATATCATATGCACAAATCACATTTAATTGTATATTTTCTAAAGCTTCAGTTATATTTTCTTCAAATTCAAAAAAATTAGCCAAAGAAGTCTCATTAATAAATAATGAACATAATCCAACAATACAAGTTGATTCATATCCTTGATTCTGTGAATTTGAAATTAAATTCTTAAGAATCATTAGAAATTTTTCATTACACAATTTTGATGCTTCAATTATATCTATTACGTCTAAAAATTCTACATTATTAATCGGGTATGGAAATTCATTTTTTAAAATGCTTAATAGTGAATTATAATCATTATGGTCCATACATAATAATATTTTTTCATTACTCTTTTGTGCCTCTCTTATCTTATATGCCATATTAACATATAAGTGATCTCTTCCATAGTAATAAAAAGCTGCATGTTTTCCCTTTAAACATTGATTATCCATAGAAATTCCCTTCCATATAAATATTTATTACTTCAATGTATACATTTTACTATATATACTCACTTTTTTCAACTATTTTAGGATTAGTTTACAATTTATGTATATTATTTTTTATTTTTCTTTTTCCAATGTATTTTTTTCATCCAAATTGGGGTTTTTGAATCATCTTTTACTACATGTATATTTTCCATACCTAAAGCTGCCATATTTTTCGCTTTTAATCTTTTATCCGCTTCTTCTTCTATAAGTGTTTTTAATAAAACAACAACAGGCACACCAATAAGCATCCCTACCACTCCAAAAAGAATACCTCCTAATGTAACAGCCACAATTATCCAAAACGCACTAACTCCTACTGAATCACCAAGAATCATAGGTCCTAGTACTAATCCATCAAACTGTTGTAATATAACTATTATAATTAAAACCCAGAACATAACTATCGGCCCATTTAATAATGCAATAAGACAAGATGGAATAGCCCCTATTATAGGTCCAAAATAAGGTATCATATTAGAAATCCCAACTATAATTGCTATTATAGAAGCAAATGGAATTCTACAAATCAGCAATATAAAGAAACAAAGAAATCCAATAATTAAGGAATCTATAAATTTACCTATAAAAAACTTTGAAAATATATCATTACTTTCTTGCATTACTTTATCTAAATATTCTGCATTATCTTTTCTCAAAAATGCATATGTTATTCTTTTAATTCTAGCTAATAAATCCTTTTTATCTACTAGCATGTAAATCGCAATTGTAAAATAAAGTATTATATTAACAACAGAAGTAGTTATTTTAAATGCATTAACTACTACTTGCTCTAATATTTTTGAAGAAATACTCGTAATATAATTTAATATAGATTCAAGAGATGAATTTATATAATCAATAACGGCTAATAAATACTCATTATTAGTTTCTTTAATATACTTATTTACAACATCAAAGTTCAAAGTAAAATTTTCAGGTATCTTATTTATAAGATCTGAAATATTAGATCCTATACTTGGTACTATAATTGCAAAAATCAAAACAATTATCGCAATGAATACTGCAACTGAAATTAAAATACCTAACCCTCTTTTTATATTAAATCTTCTATTTAAATATCTTACAAGCGGGTCTAATAAATATGCAATTGCAAACGCCATTAGTATTGGGTGTAACATATCAAAAAAGCCTTCTCTAAATTCTGTTTGAAACAAAAATAAAAGAGCAATTATAGTTATAATTAACATCCTCGTTATTTTCTTAAAAATTAAATTTACTGTAGATTCTTCCATCACCGCACCCCGTCCTTCACTATCTAATTAATGTCCATTTCATACTAGAATTATACCACATATAAATGAAAAAAAGATAGGTATCACCTATCTTTACAATTAATTCATTCTAAGTTATCTATACTATATAAATAAATCTCTTTCTCCATTTTTTATTTTCTTTAAATTATCTTTAGTAAGTTCTTTAATATCTTCTCTTTCTATCTTTTCCACTTCTTGTTTAATAAACTTTTCACCTTTATTAAATATTTCCTCATCACCATAATCAAGTATAAATTCCATAAGTGTCATTAATGCATTAGGATGACACACATTATGAATTTGACCTGATTTAGCCAAGCTCATAAATCTATCTCCAGTTCTTCCTTTTCTGTAACAAGCTGTACAATAGCTTGGTAAATGTCCATCTTCAACTAATTCTTTAAGCACATCCAGTGGGCTTCTATGGTCAGCTATATCAAATTGATTTATACTTCTTCCAAACATATCTTCTTCTTTGTATCCCCCAACACCAGTACAAGACCCTGCACTTATTTGAGATACTCCACGTTCTAATAACTTCTTCCTCATTTCCGCAGATTCTCTAGTGGATAAAATAATACCTGTAAAAGGAACTGCAATTCTAATTATTGCAACCAATTTTTCAAACATATCATCATCTAATATATGAGGAAAATCTTCTAAGCCCATTCCTTCTGCTTTTCTTAATCTCGGAACAGATATAGTGTGGAACCCAACTCCAAATTCTTCTTCTAAATGGTCATTGTGAAGCATCAAAGCTAAAACTTCGAATTTATAGTCGTATAGACCGAATAGAACTCCACCACCTACATCATCAATTCCACCTTGCATAGATCTATCGAAAGCAGTCAAATGATACTCGTAGTCACCCTTTAAGGATTTAGGATGAACTTTTTCATAGGTTGGTTTATGGTAAGTTTCTTGAAATAAAATATATGTGCCTATATTAGCCTTCTTTAATCTTTTATAATTTTCTACCGTTGTTGCTGCAATGTTGATATTGGCCCTTCTAATATTTCCATTTTCATTTTTAGTAGCATACACTGCATCTATAGCATCAACAACGTGATCTATTGTGCAATTTACTGGGTCTTCTCCAAATTCTAAAGCAAGTCTTTTATGTCCCATTTTTTCAAGTAACATTACCTCTTGCTGAATCTCAGCTCGATTCAATCTCTTTCTATTAAATTCATTATCTCTTTTGTATCCACAATAAGTACAATTATTTACGCAATAATCACTAATATATAAAGGCGCAAATACAACTACTCTATTCCCGTATATACTTTGTTTTATTTCTCCTGCTATTTTAAACATTTCTTTTTTTTGATTTTCATCTTCAATTTGAAGAAGAATGGCAATGTCTTTATGAGAAAGTTTTTCTCTTTTATTTGCCTTATCTAAAACCTTTTGTACATCGTCCTCTGTTGCCTTCTTTGCTTCATCTAATAAACTATTGATATATTCATGATTTATAAACATATTAGTTCCTCCTCCAATTTATATTATCTCCTCTTGACATATCCACTTTAAATCCAGCACTATTTATTCTTCCTTCAATACATTTCCTACAGTGAGCGGCTTCATCTCCTGTACATATCTTACCGTCATATAGTGAATACTTTTCTCTTACCTTTATAGGTGATAGATTTGGCATGACTACATTAGCTCCAACTTTTAATGCCTTTTCCCTACCTTTTGGATCTAAGGTTCCCATTGCCGTTGTAGAAGGTAGTAAGACTTCTGGCACTAACAATCTTGTTAACGAAAGCATCAATAAA
>DAOUPR010000057.1 GCA_030626065.1 Clostridium sp.
AATAAATTGATAGGAGCAAGTTCTTTGCTCCTATCAATTACTCACATACCCAGATATACCTAGCAAAACTCTTTATTTCTTTTTTGCTTACTTTACAAAAATCAGTAATTTTAAGTTTTTCAGTTAAAATTTCTTCAGTAATGTCCTCAGAAGAAACTAATACCAATTTTTTTGAAATTCTTTTAGCATTTCTAATAATTTTTATCTGATTATCTGCAGTTGTAACACTAAAATTCCCATATGGAAAGTCTACAATAGAAGCATCAAAACTTTCATCTATATCTTGAATATCTCCTGTAGTAACTTTAGGTAAGTAATCAAAATAAAGCAAATTACCTCGGGCATTCTCTGCAACTTTACTATTTATCTCCCATCCTATAATATCATAACCTGCGAAAAATCCCTCTAAAAGAACTGTTCCAACACCGCAACACGGGTCTATTAATTTCTTTGAAAAATCACCTCTTCCAGCAATATTCACAAGTACTTTTGCTATATTAATTCCTAAAGAACTCGAGTAGGAATTAGGTTTCGTATTGTGCTGTTTCCATTCAGTATTATTAGTAACTAAAATTCCAAAATACCAATTCTCTTCATAAAAAGTAATACCAAAAGTGGTTTTAGGAGAAAGGAAAGATGGAAATCCTTCAATTATAAGACCTATTTCCTTACAAATTTCTTTTCTTTTCTTAAAATAAGGATCACCACTAAATAGTTCAAAATATTTAACTTTAAAATCCTCTGAAATTATTTTCTCTTTTTTTATCAGCTCAAGAATATCGGAAAAAGATGAAGCTTTGTAAATAATCTCTAACCTATTTTTCAAAAAAGGGCTAATAGAAGGATCCACCTGTACATTTGAAAAAAATACTTTGCCATCCAAGTTATAGTTAAAAAGTGATCTTATTTCAAGAGCACAAAGATCTTTTTCATAAACCGGATAATTAACATTATAAAGATATTTATTAAGATTCATTTGTAAACCCTCCCTTGTCTATATTCTAATGTATTTCCAATAATTTGTTAAGTAATTTTAGTATTTATATAAAATAGTACTTCTAAGGGATTTCTTTCTCTGAAAGTCTCTTAAGCACTTTATGGACTTTTGTCATAATTGCAAGTGTAAACTTCTAATATTGCATTATTTGAATTAAATCTTCATCTATGTTATAATTTCATCTCAGCACATTTTTAAAAGTGCATATTCGAATAACTTAAATTTCATAATTTATTCCAATAAATACAAATAAATAATTTCAATTTACAGGAGGACACAAATGAAAAAGAGAAGTTTATCTGCAAAAGTAATTTTAGCTATGATACTCGGACTTGTTTTAGGCTTACTTTTTAATCCAGAAATATCATTTTTACCCCAAAGTGTGTACAAGCTATTGGAAAGATATGCATTTGAACCTATTGGTAAAATATTTATCAACGGAATAAAAATGTTAGTTGTTCCTATGGTATTTGTATCTTTAGTAAATGGCGTTACTCAAATTAGTGATATTAAAAAATTAGGACGTGTAGGTGGTAAAACTGTAGTTTTCTATTTATTAACTACTTCTATTGCACTAATTATTGGCTTATCTTTAGCCTCAATTATTAAGCCAGGTGCAAACAGCTTGTTAATTTCAGGTGATTTAGCTTATGAAGCTAGCAAAAGTGTTAATTTTATAGATATTATAGTGGATATGGTTCCTACAAATCCATTAAAGTCAATGGTAGAAGGCAATATGTTACAAGTTATAGTATTTAGTATACTTCTTGGAGTTGCTATTAATAGTATCCCAAAAGAAAAATCAAAAATTATACTAAATATATTTGATTCTGCTAATTATATCGTTCTAAAAATGATTGATATAGTTATGTTAATGGCCCCAATAGGTGTATTTGCATTACTTATAAAAGTTGCTGCCACACTAGGCCTTGACTCACTTATCAAATTGAGTTTGTATATGGTAACAATTTTACTCGCACTACTAATACATTTAACTGTGGTTTATACTGGGAGTTTAATAATATTCACAAGACTAAATCCAATAGTTTTCTTTAAAAAATTCTGGAATGTTATGACACTAGCCTTTAGTACATCAAGCTCTAACGCAACTTTACCTGTGACAATGGAAACAGTTGAGAAAAACTTCGGTGTACACAAAAGTATTTTTGGATTCACTTTGCCATTAGGAGCTACTATTAACATGGATGGAACAGCTATAATGCAAGGTGTTGCTACAGTATTTATTTCTCAAATTTTCAACGTTGATTTAACTCTTACTCAACTTCTAACTGTAGTATTAACAGCCACTTTAGCTTCAATCGGAACTGCTGGTGTTCCAGGTGTAGGAATGATTACTCTTTCTATGGTACTTACTTCAGTAGGCCTACCAGTAGAGGGTATCGCTCTTATTATCGGCGTGGATAGAATTCTTGATATGTGCCGCACAGTTGTTAATGTAACAGGAGATACAGTTGTTACTTTAATTGTAGCTAAAAGTGAAAATGAAATTAACAAAGAAATTTTCTACGGTAGTAAAAATTTTATGCTAGATAATAATTAGTGAAAAACATCTTAAAATAATAATAATAATAATAACACCTCTACATTTACTTCTATTTGTAGAGGTGTTTTTTTAGTTTGACAAAAGTTAAAATTCACACCCCATGGAAACTTACAGGACCTTTAGAGTGAGTTTACTACTTAAGAAATACCAACTTCCATATCTAGTTCTGTTCTTCTTTCCAATTTTTTTAATACTACTACCAAATACGTAACAGAAGCAATCATCATAGTAACTTCTGTAATTGGTTGTGCATATATATATCCGTAAAATCCTGCTACTGCATTTAATATTAATAACAATGGAATATACAATACACCTTGTCGTACTAGTGTAATTATAAGTGCAGACATTGGTTTTCCCATTGCTTGGAATGTTATTCTTGATGTACTTGTTGCACCTATAAACGGTAAGGATAACATAAGTGCTCTAAGAATAGTTACTCCTGTACTGATTACTACAGGGTCATTTGTAAAAATGCCAATAATCTGAGGTGCAAAAACACCAAAAGAACACATAATTACAAACTCAACGGAGCAAGTAATTACTAAAGATGCTTTAAGCAACTCCTTCATCCTCTTGTAGTTTTTAGCTCCATAATTGTATCCCATAATCGGTTGACTTCCTGCCGCAAATCCCATATATACATAGTTTCCTATTGTCATAACTTTAGCTACAACGCCTTGTGCAGCCACAGTCATATCTCCATATGATGCAGCTATATTGTTATTAATAATAATAGCTGCAGTTGTTAATAACTGTTCAAGAGTTCCTGGTATACCTATAAAGAAAATCTCTTTGAAAATCGGTTTATCCCAAGAGAAATTAGACCATTCCCATTTCAATAATGCCTTTCCTGAAAAATAACAAAAAATATAATAACCCATTCCTAAGGCATTTCCAGCAACTGTTGCTATTGCAGCACCTCTAACTCCCCATCCAAAAACAAAAATCATAATAGGGTCAAGAATAATATTAACAATAGTACCGATAAGCATGCCTACCATAGAAATCATTGTAGAACCTTCAGCACGAAGCAATTGACCAATGGAATAATTACCCATTATAAAAATTGCACCTATTAATAATACTTCTACATAATCTTTTGTGTATACTGATGTTCCTTCACTACCCCCTAGTAAGCTTACAATTGGATTTACAAAACAAAGACCAACAATCGTTAAAATAATTGCAAATGCTGCAATTAGATATACACTAATCATTAAAGTCTTATCTGCTCTATCTTTTTTATTTGCCCCCAAACTTCTAGCTATATAAGAAGCTGCTCCTGTTCCAACCATACTAGAAATTGCCATTGAAACCATCATAATAGGCATAGCAAGATTTGAAGCTGCCAATTTAAGTGGATCATTCATTAATCCAATAAAATACGTATCCACTAAATTGTATAACACCATAACCATCATTCCAATTACAACAGGCAAAGACATTTTTGTAATTGCCTGATATGGTTTACCATCTCTCATTATCTGAATTCGCTTATCTTCTTCCTTCACTTTTCTTCCTCCTCTTCAAGTAACTGTTTTGATTTTACTAACATCTTATTGGCAACTTCAAAAAATACCTTTAATTCTTCTTCTTCAATATCTTCTGAAACTGCTTCAAACCATTGTTTTTGTTCTTCAGTAATCTGTTTAACCTCTTCCTTTCCCTGCTCTGCTAAAAAAATCATATTTTCTCGTCTGTTTTTAGGGTTAACCTGTCTATAAATATAATTTTTACTTTCAAGTTGTTTCAATGCTTTAGCAACTGTTGTTTTATCCATCATTTGTGCTCTCGCAATAGCTTCTTGTGTCACCGGTTCATTAAAATATACATATGCACAAATTATACTTTCCGAACTGTTTAGTTTATATGTCTTACTTTTAAGTTTTCCATATCTTCTTGCCGATTTTAACAATGACATTAATACATCGTACTCCATATTCATCTCCTTCTGTTACAATTGAAAATTCAACTGTTGAATTTTCAACTATTCATTAATAAATCATATAATATGTAAAGGACAATGTCAATAAAAAAAATCCAGCATCGAATATACTGGATTTATAATTAAATTTCATCTTATATTGTGAATTGTGCAAAGGTAAATTATTAAATACTAAGCTCCCAGTGGTTATAAAATATCATAATTATAAATCAATCTCTATTCTAGCACGACCATTATCTTTAGCTTTATATAAAAGCATATCAGCTTCATGTAATAACTTTTTTAATGAAGTCTTTGTTCCTAGATTTGACTTAATTTCTGTAGCTCCTCCACTAAATGTAATTGGAAAGTGTAGCTTCTCCTGATTTAGAACAGAAAAATTCTCACATATTTTTTCTAGTAAAGTTTTTGCCTCTTTAATGTCTATATCTTTAAGTAAGACTATAAATTCTTCCCCACCAAATCTATATATTTGATCGCTTTTACGTAATCTATCCTTAAAGCATTGTCCAAGTAATTTCAATACTTCATCTCCAACATTATGACCGTATTCATCATTTACTTTTTTAAAGTGGTCAAGGTCAATTATTGCAATAACAGATAATGTTTCATTAGTGTAATTCTCCATTAAATCTTCAAAATCATCTTGTAATTTTCTTCGGTTAGGTAATTCTGTTAGCTCATCATAAAGTGCCATACGTTCTAACTCATTTGATTTTAAATATTGACTCGTCATATCAGATATAAAGTAGATATAACTATCAATTTCTTGATAAACTGTATTCTGTTTATCTAATTTAATATAGTGAACTCTACCACTAGGTTTTTCAATTAAATACACTTCTTCATCAATTTTATTTAAATGTAAACTTCCCTTTTCTTCAATATATTTGCTCAAGTTTTTACCGAATATTTTATTGACAATAGGGTTTTTATATAGAATTTTACCTTTATTTGATACAACTAAAATTCCTTCTGAAGATAGCTGAAATAACTGCTCGAAAACAACTTCTTTTTGCTGTAAATATCTAGAGTGCAGCAACAAACTTTTTTTCACAAAGAATAAAACTACAATTAAAGCACAAAACATTAGAATTGTTATAAAAATTAATTGTCTATAGAAGTCATTTCTAAAATCTTTAGCATAGTTATCCAACTCTACATTAAGATCATCAACATGATAACCCATTCCTATGTAAGCTTGCCAACTATCCAAACCAATAGCATAAGAAATTTTCTCACTTTTCTGTTCTGAATTTTTTTTATAATAATGATAACTTACATATCCTTCTTTATCAGTGCGTACCTTTTCCATAAAAATATCGTAAATGGATCTCCCACTAGTATCATAAATTCGGGTAATATCTTTCCCTATTAAGCTATGATCTGGAAAAGCGTGAGCAATACCATCATACCCAATAATAAAGATATAATTCTCTTCATCTTCATAATACTCTTGTATTCTAGAATAGGTAGTTTCTTTTAATTGTTCCTCTACATCTTCCTCATAACTGCCTGTACCTATTATTATATCGAACTGAGGAATATACAAACAATAAGAAGTCTTTCTAAACGCTTCTCCACCCGTTTCTTTTGGCCAACTGTATGTTATATAAATACCTTCTGGTTCTTCTATAGCTTTCAGTGCTTCTTGAGTATAGTAAACACCATCTTTGTCTTTATCATCAATAATATTTTTACCTTCACTACTTTCGTTTGTTTCTGAACTAAGAAGTACACCCTCACTATTTATAGCAAAATATAAATAATCTTCATCTACATTAGCTATCTTCTTAAATTCTTTTATAACTTCAACCTTTTGTTCCTCAGCATCGGTTATATCTACTAACTCCGAATTTAATAATATCTTGTTAATATTTGATATTTTATCTTTTGTAATCTTTTTTTGTTGTTCATTTATCATACTCAAATCATACTCAATCTCATCAATACGATTTAGTACCTCATCACGTACAATATTATTCATTTTATTTCTTACAAAATAATCAAATTCATCTACTGATTTTTCAATATTATTAATATTAAATAATATCAGAAATGCTGTGATTAATGAAAACCCTAGAACTATAGTAACAATCATAAAAACCTTATTTATTTGAATTTTCTTTTGAGTTACAATCATTAATTTACCTTCCGTGTTTATCAAAAATTGAAATTCATTTTATAATATATTTCCACTTAAATATATCATTTAATAAAATATAAATCAATTTAAATAGTATTTCATAAAACTAGCTTTGAATATTTTAAGGCACTCCTATCAATAATAATAAAGAACCAAAATACAAAGGAGGAGATCTAATGGCTAAGGATAGTCAAATAGATAAAAAAGAAGTTAGAGCTGCAAAATGTAATCATCAAACTTCTTTAGCAAGTGAGGAAGGTAAAAACAATAATAGAACTATGAAAAGACATTCTGTAGAAAGACAAGGAACTCAAAGTCAACACATTAATAATCAGGGGTAATAGTAAGTTATTCCCCTATGACTTCTAGCAAAAGCACAATTACTAATTTAAAATTATAAACACCAAAAGCCATTGGAACGTACTCTGGGAGTTGTTTTCAATGGCTTTTTATTAGATTTTAACAAATCTGCTGGAAAAACAACTCCCATTTGTTTTCTAGCCTCTTCTAATATTTTCATCACTTCTATGGAAATACTATAGGAATTTATAGAAGACTCTGTTTTACCTGATTTAATAAGATCAATAAATTCCTTTACCTCATAATACATTGTATCGCTGGACTGTAGTCCAGTAATGTCTTCTACTTCACCATTTTTATACACAATCTTAATGTTTTCTGGAGTATGTATTTTATCAATTATAATATTACCCTTCTCACCTTGGATTTCACTGGGAATAGAAGAATTAGATATTTTAGAATGCATTATAACAGCATCCATATCCTCATAGGTTAAAATCAAGCTACCTTCTCCATCAACTCCTGATTCTAACAAAATACCTTCTGCACTAATTTGCTCAGGTTTACCAAAAAGATTAATCAGTGGATGAATACAGTAAACTCCTATATCCATAATTGACCCATTTGAGAATTCAAGATTAAAGGTATTTGGATTTTGTCCTGCTTTATATTTATCATATCTAGAAGAATACTGGCAGTATGATGCAAAATATCTTCTTACCTTTCCTATCTTATGAAGATTATCTTTTATAATTTGAAAATTAGGTAATAATGTTGTTTTCATAGCCTCCATCAACAATACATTATTCTCCTTTGCTACCTTTATTATTCTTTCTAATTCTACTAAATTAGATGCAATAGGTTTCTCACACATAACATGTTTTTTATTTTCTAGAAATACCTTTGCCTGAGGAGCATGAAAGGAATTAGGACTCGCAATATACACCGCATCTATACAATCACTTTTTGCCATTTCTTCTATACTAGTAAAAATTCTTTCTACAAAATATTTATCAGCAAATTCTCTGGCTTTTTCCTCATTTCTTGAATATATAGCTTTCAATTCAAAATCATTAGTTAACATAGCACATCTTATAAATTCATCCGTTATCCAACTAGTTCCTACTATCCCGAATCTTATCAAGTTGTTACCTCCTTAGGTATATATCATTGTTACATCTAAATCAATTTTTAATTTTTACTACTAAAGCTATTGTAGATAAAACTCTACATAATTATACCATAATTTCAAGATTATTATTGATAAGAATGGTTAAAAGGTTAGGATTACAAAATGATTTATTTAAATGGCATCAGAACTTTGATAGAGATTCTTCAGATGAGTATGTAATATTTTTAAAATCTTTGGAAATATCTGATGAATAAATAAAGAATTTCAAATTACAATTATAGCTGAGCTATGCACTGTGCACTAAAAACTTTAATATATAGGTATTTTTATTTCTATCAAATACTCCTCTGGATTATTCACTATAAAGCTACCAATAATTGAAGTAATAATAACCTCTCCTCTCATTTGTAATTCTTTCTGTTTAATATATTCTTTCATCTTTATTAGAGTATCCTTCATATTTTCACTTCTACCTTTATGGTATGCTACAACACAATTTCCCAGAGCATATTCTTGAGCATTTGATGCATTAATAAACTTTTTATCAATAGGCAGCACAATCTTATCAATATTTTCATCGCTAAGGTCATTAAAGCAATTTTCATTGAAGATCATCAGCATCCCATAAGTATGCCCAACTTCTGATTGATTCGGGTAATGCTCTCTTATCTGCAGTAAGTTTTTTTCAAAGTCATACCAATCATTAACTGTTTGACAATCACCTACAATGCCATAAATTGAACCACAATTTTTAACCTCAATTAAGCTTTCTATGTTATCAGAATAACTTCTCGTTGCTTCAATTCTATTAATAATATCTTCAATGTTTTTTTCCATAGCCTGCATTTTTTTTATCTTATTCTGGAATTGTTCCTTTTGTAATTTAAGTGTTTTTAATGCCTCATCTACCTGCTCTATTCCCTTGAATTCTTTTATTTCTTCTAAGGATAATCCTAGCATTTTATAAAATTTTATTTTATCTACTTCCCAAAATTGTTCTTCTGAATAATATCTATACCCATTTCTAGTATCAATTATTTCAGGACATAATATGCCTAATCTATCATAGTATCTAAGAGTTTGTGCATCAATATCTTTAATCTTAGCTATTTCACCTATTTTGAACTTCTTTTTCATCCTATCTCTCCAAAATTATTTTTATAGTTTGACCATATTCTAAAATATAGCCATGTATTTTAATCATATTCCTCTTGACCTTGTAATTACTATAAGGTTTATAATAATCCTTGTCAATTATTTATATATCGAGGAGAAATTTTATGAATAAAGATTTTGAGAATATTAACTTAAAAAATTACACCAAATTTGTATTACCTACTATTTTTTCTATGGTTTTTATGTCTATGTATACTATGGTAGATGGTATTTTTATATCTAGAAAACTTGGAAGCACTGCTCTTGCTGCTCTCAATATTACACTTCCTGCTGTAAATTTTATTGTTGGAAGTATATTTATGATTGTAGTTGGATCTTCAGCAATTATTGGTATTAATCTTGGTGAGAAAAAGATTGAAAAAGCTAATAAGAATTTTAGTAATATGCTATATGCTCTCTTATTTTTGGGGGTAATTTATTTTATAATTGGTATATTTTTTATTGAATCTATTTCTAGATTATTAGGCGCAGAAAAGGATTTATTACCCTATGCAATGGATTATCTTACTATAATATTCTTAGGGTCTCTTGGTTATATTACTCAAATTTTTGCAGAAATATTTTTAAGGTTGGAAGGGAAATTTAATTTATCTTTATTTGCTACTGTAGTAGCTGGTGTTACAAATATTGTCATAGATTATTTGTTCATTTATAAATTAAATATGGGGATTAAGGGAGCTGCCTTTGGTACAATTTTAGGTGCTTCTGCTAGTGGTTTAATTGGAATTTTATATTTTACTTTTAGAAATTCAAAAATACGCTTTGTTTTTACTAAAGTAAATTTTAATTTTCTAAAAGAATCTATGATTAATGGTTCTTCTGAAATGGTATCTAGCTTGTCTAGTGGTATAACTACCTTCTTATTTAACAGAGTATTATTAAATTTAGTTGGAGAAATGGGTGTTTCTAGTATAACCATTGTTTTATATGTTAACTTTTTATTATCGTCAATTTTTATTGGAATATCTATGGGTATACAACCTCTAATTAGTTATAACTATGGTGCAAAGAATATTGACAATATAAACAAGCTTACAAAAATATCTTGTATTGCTATTAGTTCTATAAGCATAGTAGCCTTTGCTATATGTAATATTTTTAAATTTCAGCTTATTTCTCTGTTTAATCCTCAAAGTACTGAGCTTATAAAACTGACTGGTCAAGCCTTTACTATTATCAGCTTTGGATTTTTCATAAGTGGCTTTAATATTCTAGGTTCTAGCTTTTTTACTGCCTTAAATAACGGTAAATATTCAGGTATTATTGCCTTTAGTAGATCTATTATTTTTAAATCGTTTTTCATTTTGACTCTACCAGTTATTATTGGTCTGAATGGCGTGTGGGTAACCATTCCATTATCAGAATATCTTTGCATAATTATTACAATTTACTTTTATAGAAAAGTAAAAAGCTCTCAGCTTGTACCTGTGGGGATTTCTTTGTAGTTAAAGAGCAAGATAGTGTCCATAGCGATGCAGCACATACAGCTAAGAGTAGCACCAAAGACAATACATTTACTATCATTGCTCATCAAACAGGTATGACAATAGATAACAAAGTCCTCCAGGGGTAAATAACATTTTATAAATTAATTATAAATATTTATTTACAATTCCTGGGGGACTTAGTCTTCAGATAGGTAGATTTTCTCTATAATTTATTCAATACCTACAACAGTATACCCAAAATCTTCAACTTCTTCTTTCATTTTTTCTTCGTTAAGGTCTGTTCCTTCAACAATTGCTTTCTTTTCTTCAAGACTCACTTCCACTTTATCTACCCCATCGATATCTATTAAGGCATTTTTCACATGATTAACGCAATGATTACATGACATTCCTTCTATCAATAATGTTTTTTTCATATTCCTTTTCTCCTTTTATATAGTATCATTTTTTTAATTATTATAAAATTCTCGGCGCCACACGAGAATCATCCACAATTGCTCATTGCTAATTGCTCATTGCTAATTGCTAATTGCTAATTTGTTCATATGCTGATTTGTTTATAATGTAATTTTAAATCTCTTAAGTCTTAAAGCATTCAATAATACTGATACAGAACTAAAACTCATGGCTGCTGCTGCTATCATTGGATTTAATTGAGGTCCACCAAACAGAGTCAATACCCCTGCTGCAATAGGTATTCCAATTGTGTTATATCCAAATGCCCAGAAAAGATTTTCTTTAATATTTATAATAGTAGCTCTACTTAATTGAATTGCACCAAGTACATCCACAATTTCATCTTTCATAAGTACAATGTCTGCAGATTCCATAGCTATATCTGTTCCTGACCCAATAGCCATGCCCACATCTGCTTGAACTAAAGCTGGAGCATCATTAATTCCATCTCCAACCATGGCAACTATTTTACCTTCTTGTTGAAGTTTTTTAACATATTCTGATTTATCACTTGGCATTACATCTGCAAATACCTTACCAATGCCTACTTGTTTTGCTATAGCTTCTGCTGTTTTTCTATTATCACCAGTTATCATAACTGTTTCAATATTCATTTTTTGTAACTTTTCAATAGCCTCTTTACTATTCTCTTTTAAGGTATCTGCAACTGCAATTAACCCTTTATGTTCATTATTCACAGCAACATACATAGGAGTTTTCCCTTTATTTGAAAACTCATTTGCTTTTTCTTCGTATGCAGTAATATCCATGCCAAGCTTATTCATAAATCTTTTATTTCCTATAAACACCTTATTATTATTAACCTGTGCCTCTATACCCATACCAGTATGACTTAAAAAGTCAGACACTTTTTTAAGTGGTAAATTCATCTCTTGGGCTTCTTTAACAATTGCTTCCCCAAGAGGATGTTCTGAAGCTTTTTCAGCCGATGCAACTAAAGAAAGAAATTCTTCCTTTTCCATACTATCTACTAATATATCCGTTACTTTTGGCTCTCCTTTTGTTATAGTACCTGTTTTATCAAATACTATTGCATCAATTTTATAACTATTTTCTAAGGCTTCACCACTTTTAATTAATATCCCATTTTCAGCCCCTTTACCTGAGCCAACCATAATTGCTGTTGGAGTTGCTAACCCAAGAGCGCAAGGACAAGCAATAACTAATACTGAAATGAAAATTGTTAAAGAAAACACAGTATCCTTGCCTGACATAAACCATATTAATCCTGAAAGAGTAGCAATGGCCATTACTATTGGTACAAAATAACCAGAAATAACATCAGCGAGTCTAGCAATTGGAGCTTTAGAACCTTGAGCACTTTCCACCAATTTTATAATCTGTGCTAGGAATGTATCCTTGCCAACCTTTGTAGCTCGCATTTTTAACATTCCATTTTTATTTAAAGTTGCTCCGAATACTTCATCATCCTTTTTCTTTTCAACAGGTATACTTTCCCCTGTCAACATAGATTCATCTACTGAAGAATTCCCCTCTAAAACTACTCCGTCTACTGGAATTTTTTCACCAGGCTTAACAAGAATAATATCATCCTCTCTAACTTCCTCAATTAATATTTTTATTTCTTTATTATCTTTAATTAGTGTGGCCCATTTAGGTGTAAGCCCTATTAATTTCTTTATTGCTTCTGACGTTCTTCCTTTAGTTTTTGCCTCTAAATACTTGCCAAGTAAAATTAAAGTTATAATAGTAGAGGCTGATTCAAAATATAAGTTATGAGCGTACATTTCATTTCCAATAAAAATTTGATATATTGCAAATAATCCATATAATACTGCGGCTGATGTACCTAAGGCTATAAG
>DAOUPR010000299.1 GCA_030626065.1 Clostridium sp.
ATTTTTTAAATTAGAGATCAGTTGCATCTGATACTCCGTATTTTAACAGGAGGATTTTTATTTATCAAATATTGAATAACTTTATTATAGGAATGCTGCTAATTGCACATTTGCTTAAAAAGTTGTAATTATAAGAATAAAAAAATCATTGCAAAACAAAACTCTCATAAGATAATATCCATATATATAAGTCCCCTTAATAATTTCTGTAAGCTGGTTTTGTTTTGCTATTATAATAAGTAAGAAAAAATACGCCCCACGTATTCATTCTTAACAAGTAAACAAACATTCAATTCTAATTAAATCAAAGATTTTTTTAGCTCCGCTAAAAAAATCATCCTTAATTGTGCATTGTGCATTGAAATAAAATTGTACATTGAACTAAAAAAGGCCCCCGAAAAACACGCAACTGAGGCGATGTTTATCCGCGGTACCACTCAAATTTATATCTTATATACTAACGACACAATAATGCCGGCAATAACTTAGTTTTTGGGATAGTTTATAGTTCACAGTGCACAGTGCACAGTTCATAGTTCACAGTTTAAGGATAATTTTGCTACGCAAAATTCATTAATCAATTAATTCATTAATTAATTTAATTAAGATTCTCGACTGCAAGGAGAGAATCATCCTTAATTGCTAATTGCAAATTACACATTGAACATTTAAAATACGGTTTTACATCACCATTATAAATGAACAATATATAGCAATTTCCCAAAAGTTCAGTAACGCTGCTCCAGGGTGATTTTCAGCTTCTCATAATCTATGGGCTTTCACCTTTCCCCACTCTCTTAAAGATTTGTTTGAAACTTACTCTTCCCTATCAAAGCTTTTTTAATATTTATATTTGTAATGATTTTACTATTATTTGTTATTAAGGTCAACGTAATATATTGCTTAGCTAATCATTGTTATCTTCCCCAAATGAAAAGGTTTGAATTTATCAATTTATTTGTGTAACCGTATAACTTTTGACGATTTGTTAACATTACTAATAAAATGCAATTAATCTTGACAAAATACTTATAATTCCTCTGCAACATAATTAACGTATTATTAATAAATTGTCAAAATTATTTTTTTATGCATATTGCTATTCTACTCAAATGTAAAATAAACCACCTATGGTCTTTTTTTACATTTTTATCTACAATTATTTTTATTTTCTAATTTTATTTATTTTTATTAATTCATTTATTGATTTAATAAAAAATTGCTTTATTATTTGAAAATATATTTATTTTTCGAGTTTTTTTTATTAATTTACTATTGACACATGTTTATTATATTCATATAATCTAAAGTATAATTATTCACAGCTACTATATTTCCAGGTATCATCAAAGTAATATTTTTTTAAATACTTCATTATTTTATTTATCATTTTATTATTTAATTATTGATTTATATGAATTATTTCATTATATTACCCACTTTCTTTATGAATATATTCAGACAATAAACAATGCATAAAAATTAATATTTTATTATAAAACTTCTACAGTGTTTCCTGTTAAACTATTTATACATATGCAAAAGTAGTTTAATCATTTAGCTTTTGAAACAAGTATAAATAAAGTTTAACTATGGACAGCCTATATACAGAAGTAAAACAAAAGGAGTCTTTCTTATGTATAAAGATTTTATTATGGAAAAAGCAACAGAAATAAAAGATGAACTAATCTCTATAAGAAGAGATATTCATGCTCATCCAGAAGTAGGGCTACAAGAAATAAGAACTACTGCCTTACTAGCAGAAAAATTAGAGAAATTAGGTCTCGATGTTAGAACTAATGTTGGAGTCACTGGAATAGTAGCAACATTAAAAGGTGATTATCCAGGTAAAACAATATTAATGAGAGCTGATATGGATTGTTTGGAAATGACCGAATTAAATGATGTTGAATACAAATCACAAAATCCAGGCAAAATGCATGCTTGTGGACACGATGCTCATACTACTTGGCTTTTAGGTTCAGCTATGATTTTGTCACAAATGAAAGATAAACTTCATGGAAATGTTAAATTCTGTTTCCAACCAGCAGAAGAAAGTGCCGGTGGTGCAGATAGAATGATAAAAGATGGAGCTTTAGAAAACCCAAAAGTAGATGCAGCTATAGGTGCTCATGTTTGGCCTTCAATTGCAGCTGGTAAAATCGGAGTTAAATCTGGCTCATTAATGGCAGCTCCTGATATGTTTACATTAAAAATATTAGGAAAAGGTGGACATGCAGCCATCCCAAATGTTTCTATCGATCCTATCGCTATTGCCACTGAAATATATACAGCTTTCCAAACTATAATTAGTAGGAAATCTGATCCACTAGAACCAGTAGTTTTATCTGTAACTATGTTCAACGCCGGAACAGCTCATAATATAATTCCAGATGAGGCAGAACTTTGTGGTTCAGTAAGAACTCTAACAAATGAAATGAGAGAATGGGTTCCTGAAAAAATGGAGCAAATAGTAAAAGGTATAACAGAAGCTCATGGTGCTACCTATGAATTCAATTATACTCCATACTATCCACCAGTTATAAATGATATTGAAATGACTAATTTAGTAAGAGAATCTGGTATAGAACTTCTTGGGCAAGATAATGTAGTTGAAATTTCAAAACCTACAATGGGCGGCGAAGATTTTTCCTATTTCGCACAAAAAGTACCAGCAACTTTCTTCCAAGTAGGAACTTATAATGAAGAAAAAGATGCAATTTATTCACTTCATAACCCTCACTTTAATATTGATGAGGATATTTTATACAAAGCTTCTGCTGTAATGAGTATTGCTGCAGTAAACTACCTTTCTCATTAAAAGAAAGAGTGCAATTCTTATTAAACATAGAACGCAATTTGCAGAGTGCTTTTCATTAAACATAGAGTGCAATTTGCAGAGTGCAGAGTGCAGTTAAATAATTAAAAGCTTAATGATTAAAGCTTTAAGAACTAAG